>NZ_JBJTDY010000159.1:0-36843 GCF_046092605.1 Rhabdaerophilum sp.
GTCCCGGCAAAATCCATGCCCGGCACATGCGGGTAGCTGCGCACGAGCCCTCCGCCGCCGGTGATGCAGAGGCCATCCTTGTAATTGACCGTGGAATACTCGACCCGAACGGTGACATTGCCCTCGGTCGGCAGCGCCCCGTCCTCCAGCGTGGTCACCATCGCCTTCACCTGGCCGTCGGCCAGCTTGTCCACGAGCAACGCCTGAAAACCCATGATGCACCACTCCCCGATGCGCGACGATATTGACTTCCCCGGTTTCGTCGTCGACTTCCCCAAGGGTGTTTGCGAAAAGGTAGGGTGTTCGGGGCGATCCGTCATCTGTCTCGTGCCTCAGACTTTCTGCCAGAGTTCTGCCATGCCCAATCTCGACATCGAAACCCGCGGCAAGATCGCGCTTCTCACGCTGAACCGCCCGGAGCGGCGCAACGCGATCGATGATGCGACGATCGAGGCCATCGAGCGCTTCTTCACCCGGCCTCCGGCGAGTGTGAAGGCGGTGGTTCTGCGCGCGGCCGGGCCGCATTTCTGCGCCGGGCTCGACTTGCAGGAGCATTACGATCTCAATCGCGGCCCGGTGGAATTCATGCGGATGTGCCAGAACTGGCATCGCGCCTTCGATGCGATGCAGTTCGGCTCGATTCCCATCATCGCGGCGCTGAAGGGCGCGGTGGTGGGCGGCGGCCTCGAAATCGCCGCCGCGACGCATGTGCGGGTGGCCGAGAAATCCACCTTCTTCGCACTGCCGGAGGGCCAGCGCGGGGTCTTCACGGGGGGTGGGGCGACGGTGCGCGTCGCGCGGATCATGACGCCCGCGCGCATGATCGACATGATGATCGCGGCGCGAACCTATGACGCGCAGCGCGGCTATGATGTCGGTCTTGCCCACGAGATCGTGGAGAACGGCGAGGGCGAGAAGCGCGCGATTGCCATCGCGGAGGCCGCGGCCGAGCATTACGACGTCACGAATTTCGCGATCCTCACCGGCATCTCGCGCATCAACGACATGTCGACGACCGATGGCCTCTTCGCGGAAAGCCTGCTCGCCGGCATGGTGATGACCAACCCGGATCTGCGCCCCAGCCTCGAGAAGTTCTTCGCCAGGAAGGCACCGAGGCTGGAGCCGAAGGGGTGAGAAAGCCGCGCCTTTCCCCTTGCCTTGGCGCGTTGCCGCGATTACCTCTCTGGTCGCCTCGCGGGCGTTGTGTAATGGTAAGACCCTAGCCTTCCAAGCTAGAGACACGGGTTCGATTCCCGTCGCCCGCTCCAGAAACCCTCGCGGCCCGATCGAAGCCGGTCCGCAATGGCGTCTGAGCATCGCACCACCTCCCGGACGCGGCGCGTGACAAGCTCGGCTTCCAAGCGAAATCGATCATCGAGATGATGAGAAAACGGGTTTGCCCGGCCCCGCGGCAAACCAGCAGCAAAAGCGGATCAGGCGAGACGGAATCCAACGCTGAACCGTGCTCCGCCGGAATCGCGGTTCTCGACGCGGATCGTCGCGCCAATCATGGCACAGGCTTCCTTCACAATCGCCAGGCCGAGGCCGGAACCACTTGTTTTGGTCCAGGAACCGCGCTCAAAACGCTCGAAGATGCGTTTCTCGTCGCCGGCGGGAATGCCTGGACCGCGATCATCGACTGTCATCTGCCCGTCAGACGTCAGACGGATCAGGATTTCGCCGCCGCGCGGTTCATGATGCACGGCATTCTCGATCAGGTTGCGGATGATGGCAATGAGGCGCTCTGAATCCGCGCGGACAAACAGGCTGTTCGGAGCTTCGAGTGCAACGCGGACATCGCGGGCGTCGAGCGAACTCGCCGCCAGTTCGCGCGCGATCTCCTGCAGATAGGGAACCGCGTCGAGCCGCGCGGAGGCGGGCAGCGGACGTTCGAGACGGGCCAGTTCCAGCAATTGAGATGCGAGGTGCGAGAGCCGGACCATGTCCGCCAGCACTTCGCGCTGTTCGGCGCTTTTCGGCAGGCGCTCTACCGCTGCGCGCGCGACTGCGATCGGAGTGCGCAATTCATGCGCTGCGTTGGCGACAAAGCGCTGCTGCGTGCGATAGGCCTTCTCCACGCGGTCGAATGCATCATTCGCGGCCTCCGCCAGCGGTCGAATTTCACTGGGTAGCCGGGCTGTCGGAATCCGCTGATGCAGCGCGTCCGGGCCAATCTCGAGCGCTGCCGCCGAAGCCTGCCTCAGAGGCAGGAGGGCGCGCCTCAACGCCCAGGCACCGATCAGAATGATCAGAGCGATGAACACGGGGACACCCCAGGCGAGATCAAGGAAAAACTCCTGGATCACGGCATGGACAAGGTTGGAAGGGCCGTGAGCGGCCTCGATCACGCTGGTGTGCCAAACCAGCCAGCCGAGCCCGATGGCAGTGAGCGCCAGCATGATGATGGCCAGTCGAATGCCGACTTGCCAGGCCAGTGACTGGCGGTCGATCATGGAGGCTCGGCCTGGAGCATGTAGCCGAGCCCCCGTAAGGTGATGATGCTGGCTTGCGCTCCTGCTTCCTGAAGTTTCTTGCGCAGATTGTGAATATGGACCGGCACTGCGTTGGAGGCGGGCTCCCCATCGCGTCCATACAGGGCATCGATCAGGGTTTCACGCGTGACGACCCTGCCCAATCGCCGCATCAGGCATTCAAGCGCTGCGAGTTCGTGCCGGGGCAAAACGAGGTTTCGGTCACCGATGATGACGACGCGTTCGATTGCATCATAAGTTATGTCTCCCGCTCTCAGTTCCTGGCCGAGCGCTCCGCCAGGTCGACGCAGAACGGCGCGAACCCGCGCGATCAATTCCTCAATCGCAAAAGGTTTGACCAAGTAGTCGTCGGCGCCGTTCTCGAGCCCAGCCACCCGATCCGGCACGCCATCGCGCGCCGTGAGCACGAGCACTGGTACCGCGTTGCCGGCAGCGCGTAACTCGTGGACAAGTTCCAACCCATCGCCGTCCGGCAAACCTCGATCGACGAGGAGAGCGTCAAAACGCTCCCGGCGGGCGAGATCGCGAGCGTCAGCGAGATCCAGGGCGCGATCAGTCACAAAACCCGCCTCATGCAGCGAGGCATGCAATAGATTGCCCAATCGGCGCTCATCCTCCACCAACAACAGGCGCAAGCGATGCCACTCCCCTTCGAAAACTGCCTTAAACTTGGTCGCTGATCCTTATGCGATCACGGTCGGACGTTTCGTGCAAGAGACGTCACGTGTTGATGGCAAAATGGGGGAAACGATGAAGAAATGGACAAAGCTCGCGATCTTGATGCTGTTTGGTGCCGGACTGATGGCAGCACCCTTCATGAAGGCTGGTCAGGCGCAACAGGCCGCGCCCCAGAAGAATGTGAATGACTGGCTTCTGAATGCAGACAATGACACGGAGCGCTTCACGAAGTTGCAGACCTTCCTTCGTGGCTTTGATCAGCCCATGTGGGAGGTCGGCGAACGCTACCAGCGGGTCTATGATGCATTGGCGGACGGCAATTACGAACTCGCCATGTACCACTGGGAAAAGATAAAGTCCTCGATCACGACCGGCTACATGAAGCGGCCCAAACGCCAGCCCAATTCCGATGCGATGTTCATCAAGAACGTTTACGATCCCATCCTTGCCTCTTTCAAGACGAAGGACGCCAACAAGGCCTGGGAGGGTTTTGATCTTGGTCGCAATGCCTGCATGGCCTGCCATGTCGCCGAGGAGGTCGGCTTCATGAACGATCAACCGCTCTTCCGGCGCACGGCTTTCCCGCCGAAGAAGTGAAGCACGGATCATGCGGCGAGAAGGGCCTCGCGCGCTCCGCCGCAAAGTCCTGTTCGCGATCTCCCGCATCGACATGATCTCCCTTATCGAGCGGTCACGTTCGATGCGCGTGTCGGGGCCTTCTTTTCCGGGCAGAGGCTGTCGCCACTCCCTTGAGGTCATCGGCGGGATGTCGTCCTGGGGGCGGTCAGATCGTCCGGCCGCCATCGACCTCGAGGACAACGCCCGTGACGAATTCGGCTTGATCCGAGGCGAGATAGAGGCAGGCATTGGCGATGTCAGCCGGGGTGGAGAAGCGCCCGAGCGGGATGGTTCCGAGGAATTTCGCCCGGTTCTCCGGCGTATCTGGCATGCCCATGAATTGTTCGAGCAGGCCCGTCGCGCCGATCACCGGGGCGACACAGTTCACGCGGATCCTGTCCGGCGCGAGTTCCACCGCCATCGAGCGCGAGAGCAGGTTCACCGCGCCCTTGGTGGAATTGTACCAGGTGAGGCCGGGGCGCGGACGGATGCCGGCGGTGGAGCCGATATTGAGGATCACCCCGCCGCCTTTCGCGCGGTAATGCGGAATGATCGCGCGCGACATGTGGAAGATCGCCTTCACATTGATGGCGTAGACGCGGTCGAACTCCTCCTCCGTCACCTCCAGCATCGGCTTGTTCCTGTGGCTCCAGCCGGCATTGTTCACCACGATGTCGACGCGCCCGCCGCCGAATTCCGCCGTGGCCTTCACGGCCAACTCGGTTTCCGCCATCAAGGTCAGGTCGGCCTTCACGGCGATGGCCGAGGCGCCGATTTCCGAGGCGACGCGCCTTGCGCCCTCGAGGTTGATATCGACCACCCCAACCCTCGCGCCCTCGCGGGCGAAGGTCTTCGCGATGCCTTCGCCGAACCCCGAACCCGCGCCGGTGATCAGGGCGGTCTTGCCTTGGAGACGCATGGTCAACTCCTTGAATTCCTGAGAGAGAAGGCGGAGACGGACTCCGCCTCGCGGGGTCAGCCGTGCTTCACGACAAGGGTTTTGAGCGCGCCGAATTCATAGAGCGCCTCGAAACCCTTCTCGCGGCCATGGCCGGATTTCTTCATGCCGCCGAAGGGCAGTTCGATGCCGCCGCCCGCGCCATAGCCATTCACGAAGAGCTGGCCCGCGCGCACCTTGCGCGCGACGCGGATCGCGCGGCTGCCGTCGCCCGACCAGACGCCCGCGACGAGGCCGTAATCCGTGCCGTTGGCGAGACGGATCGCCTCCTCCTCGCTGTCAAACGGCATGGCCGCGAGCACGGGGCCGAACACTTCGAGCTGCGCGAGCTCGGAGGCGGGGTTCACCTCGTGGTAGATCGTGGGCCGCACATAGAAGCCGTCGGCCGGCGTGTTGCTGGCGATCTGCCCCTGCGCGAGGATGCGCGCGCCGTCACGCTCCGCCCGCTCGAGCATCGCGCCGATGCGGTTCTTCTGGCCGGCACTGATGACCGGGCCCAGATCGAGATCCATCTCGGGCGTGCCGGCGCGGATCTGCTCGAAGCGCAGCTTCAGGTCCGCCATGAACCTGTCCCAGATGCGCCGTTCCACGAGCACGCGCGATCCGGCCGAGCAGGTCTGGCCGGCATTCTGCACGATGGCCGCCGCGACGGATTGCACCGCCGCGCCGAGATCGGCATCGCCGAACACGATCTGCGGGGATTTTCCACCGAGTTCGAGCGTGCAGCCGATATGGTTCTTTGCGGCCGCGATCTGGATCAGCGTGCCGACTTCCGGGCTCCCTGTGAACGAGATGAAATCGATGCCGCGATGGTTGGAGAGCGCAGCACCGGCTTCCTCGCCGAGACCCGGCACGACATTGATCGCGCCTTCGGGGAAACCCGCCTCGGCCGCGAGTTCGGCGAGGCGCAGCGGCACCATGCAGGCCTCCTCCGCAGGCTTGATGACGGTGGCATTGCCCATGGCCAGCGCGGGGGCCACGGTGCGGCCGAACATCTGGCCCGGATAATTCCACGGAATGATATGGGCGGTGACGCCCAAAGGCTCATAGAGCGTGTTGACGAGGAACCCCTCGAGGAAGGGGATCGTGTCGCCATGCACCTTGTCGGCGGCGCCGCCGTAATACTCGAAATAGCGGCTGATCGCGACGATATCGGCACGGGCCTGTTTCAGCGGCTTGCCGGTATCGCGCGCTTCGAGCAGCGCCAGTTCCTCGAAATGGTCGTCGACAAGGCGCGAGAGCCGCATCAGCAGTCGGCCGCGCTCGGTGGCGCTGAGGCGGCCCCAGGCGCCGGTTTCCAAAGCCGCGCGGGCCGCCGCCACGGCGAGGTTGATATCCTCGGCGTTGCCCGCTCCGATGGCCGCGAAGGGCTGGCCATCGGCAGGCGCAATCATCGGGATCGACTTGCCCGATTTCGAGGGCTGCCAGCGATTGTTGATGAAGACACCCTTGGCGGCTTCCATGCGCAGGATCTGGTTCATTCTCGGTCTCCGGGATGGCGCGACCGCAAGGGCGATCGCGCAAGGATTCGGGGGTGGGCGCTCCGTTCAGGGAAGCATCCTCCAACGGGCAGGAAAAGTCAGCCCCGGCGATCGTCCGGAGGTGAAATCCCCGATCGCGGCCGGGCGCGCCTGCGCCGGCGGCCCGCCGGGCGTGATCAGCGCAAGAGGGGGCGGCACAAGAGGGGGGAGGCACAAAAAGGGGGGGCAAGGCCATCGAGCCTGGACGCCACCGCCCAAGCATGCCGAGATGCGCTAACATGTTACTCTTGACAGATTGAACTGATCAGTAAGATCTTTGCGTGCGGCGAGAGGAGAAACGGCATGGCGAAATCGGGTAAGGCTGGCGGGATCGGGCTCAACTGCGCCTTGTCCACGCCCTTCTCCAGGGATGGCCGTATCGATCTTTCGCGCCTCGTGAAGCAGGGCCGCTGGGTTCTCGACAATGGCTGCGATGGCT
Organism: Rhabdaerophilum sp.; assembly: GCF_046092605.1. Classification (NCBI taxonomy): domain Bacteria; kingdom Pseudomonadati; phylum Pseudomonadota; class Alphaproteobacteria; order Hyphomicrobiales; family Rhabdaerophilaceae; genus Rhabdaerophilum; species Rhabdaerophilum sp. The sequence goes on from NZ_JBJTDY010000159.1 coordinate 6,706, forward strand.
TCACGCTCTTCGGGACAACAGGCGAGGGCGCTTCCCTGAGCGTGGCCGAGCGCTATCAGGCCCTGGGGGCGGTTGCCGCCTCGGGCATCGAGATGGGCGCGAAGGTGCTCGCGGGCGTCTCCGCGGCGACCATCGAGGATACGGTAGCGCAGGCCCGCGCCGGTTATGAGATGGGCTGCCGCGGTTTGCTGCTGGCGCCGCCCTTCTATTTTGCCCATGCCAGCGATGACGGGCTTTTCCGCTTCTTTTCGGCCGTTTTCGAGAGGCTGGGTGGCGATCTGCGCGACGTCGTTCTCTACCACATCCCCGGCATGACCCGGAACGGGCTCTCGATCGAACTCACCTTGCGGCTGGCGGAAGCCTTTCCGGGAGCGATCATCGGCATCAAGGATTCGAATGGCGATTGGGAGGAGACCGAGCAGCGCCTGAAGGCGCTGAAGGGCATGCAGGTTCTGGTGGGCGACGAGCGCCACCTGGCGCGCGCCGTGCGGAAGGGCGGGGCGGGCAGCATCTGCGGCCTCGCCAATATCGCGCCCGATCTGCTGCGTCCGCTCGCGCATGAGGGCAAGGAAGAGCCCCGCGTCAACGCGATGGTCGAGGCCATTCTCGGCTATTCCTTCATGTCCGCGATCAAGGCGATGATCGGCGAGCGCGAGGGCGACCCGGCCTGGCGCGCGATGCGACCGCCGCTCGATCCGTTCACCCCGGCGCAGACACGCAAGCTCGCCGGAGCGCTCGCCGCCATTCTCGCGAATGGCGCGGAAAAGGCGGCCTGAAATGGCGCTGAACCCGGTGAAGCTGCGCGACAAGGCCTATGACAGCTTTACCGAGCGCCTGCTCGCGCGCGACATCAAGCCGGGGCAGTTCGTCTCGCAGCGCGAGCTGGTCGAGATGACCGGCATGACGCTCGGCGCCATTCGCGAGCTGATCCCCCGGCTCGAGGCCGAGGGATTGGTTACCACCGTGCCCCAGCGCGGCATGCAGATCGCGCATGTGGATCTGAACCTCATCCGCAATGCCTACCAGTTCCGCCTGTTCCTGGAGAGCCAGGCCACGGCGCTTTTCGCGGTGAACCGCAGTGACGAAGCCATCGCGCGGCTGCGCGCCTCGCATGAGGCGATCATCGCTCGGGCGGAAGCGGGCGAGCGCGAGAGCCTGATCGCGGATGCGGAAGCGACGGATCGCAACCTGCATGAGGCGATCATCGATCATCTCGAGAATGATATCGTTTCCAAGGCGTTCCGGGTCAACTGGATCAAGATCAAGCTGATCCGCCAGAACGAGACCAAGCTCTATGCCGAACTGGTGATCCCCGTGATGCGGGACCACCTGAAGGTCATCGAGGCCATCGAAAGGCGGGATGCGGAAGGGGCGGTTCTGGCCATGACCGCGCATATCAGTGCCTCGCGCGCCAGAGCCATCGATATGGGTTGAGAAGGGGGCCAATCCGGCCAGCGCCAGAAAGCCCGAAAACGGGATGGCGCCGAACAAGAGGGAGGAGACCATGACCACAGGATTCCATCGTCGTCACATCCTCGCCGGAGCGGCAGGGCTCGCGGGCGGGCTGGCCATGCCGGCCGTTCTGCGCGCGCAGGCCACCGTGATCCGCTGGGGCGAATTGCTCGCGGCCACGCATCCGCAGGTGCAGATGGTCCAGCGCATCTCGGCCGATGTGAAAGCGAAGTCCAATGGGCGGATCGATATCCAGGTCTTTCCCGGCGGCCAGCTCGGCTCCGGCAAGGACATGATGGAATCGGTCTCGGCCGGCGCGCTGCAATTCACCACCGACGGCGCGGGCGCGCTGGGCGCGTTCCTGCCGGCGCTGACGCTGGTGGAAGCGCCCTATCTCTGGCGCGACGCGGCCCATCTCGCGAAGGTGAAGGACGCGCCGATCTTCGCCAGGATGAACGAGGAACTCGCCTCCAGGCGTGGCATGCGCATGCTGAACGTGACCTATTACGGCAAGCGCCACCTCACCACCGGCAGCCGGCATGTGAAGACGCCGGCCGACATGGTTGGCTTCAAGCTGCGCGTGCCGCCGGTGGATGTGTTCCAGGCCATGGCCGAGGCCTGGGGCGCCAGGGCGACGCCGATCGCCTTCCCGGAACTCTACCTCGCCTTGAGCCAGGGCGCGGTGGACGGGCAGGAGAACCCGCTGCCGACCATCCAGTCCGGCAAGTTCTTCGAGGTGCAGAAGTTCCTCGTGCTCACCGAGCACATCATCACCCCGCGCATGATCATCGTGAACGATGCCTTCTGGAAGGGCCTGCCGGGGGCGGATCGCTCGCTGCTGCAGGCGGCCTTCGACGAGGGCGCGGCCTGGCAGGACAAGGAACTGCTCTCGCAGGAGGCGGGCCTCGTCGATACGCTCAAGAAGGCGGGGATGACGGTGGTCGAGCCGGATCTCGAGGCGTGGCGCAAGCCGGTTCTTGCCACGGTTCCGGCGAAGTTCGAAAGCCGCTGGGGCAAGGGCTCGTTCGAGGCGCTGAAGGCGCTCTGAGTGCCGATTTCGCGAACTCCCCCGCTTCAGCTGCGGGGGAGGAGGGGTCATGTCAGGCATTTCCCGATTTCTCGATCATGCCTTGCGGGTGCTGGCGCTGCTGCTCACGCTGGCCCTGCTTGCCTCAGTGGTCATCGGCGTCGCCATGCGCGCGATCAACCATCCGGTCGCGTGGTCAGACGAGGCTGCGCAATATCTGCTGGTCTGGACCGGCTTCACCGGCTGGATGATCGCTGCCCGCCGCAACAGCCATATCCGCATCACCATGCTGCAGGGCTTCCTGCCGGATGCCCTGCGGCGGGTGGGTGAAACGATCGTCCAGCTTGCGCTTGTGGGGTTCTGCCTGGCGCTGATCTGGTGGGGCTGGCCGCTCATCGGCCGCAACTGGGATATCGACTGGGTCTCGCTGCCCCTGTCGGCCGGGTTGCTCTATCTGCCGGTGCCTTTCGTGGCCCTGGTCGTTTCTGCGCAGGCGCTCCTCGCCATCGGCCAGGTCTGGCGCGGTGAGACGTTCGATGAACCCGAGGCGGGAGGGCAGCCGCTGTGACCGCCACGATGGGCTGGATCATCCTCGGCTGGGTCGGGGCCATGCTCGCGGGCGTGCCGCTCTTTGCCTCGATGGGGCTCGCGAGTTTCGCCTTCGTCTGGTTTGCCGGCATCCCTGCCGGCATCGTGCCGCAGAAGGTGGCGCAGGCCGCGAATTCCTTCCCCCTGCTTGCGGCACCGCTCTTCATCCTCATGGGGAACATCATGAATTCCGGCGGCGTGACCGACCGGATCTTCGCCTTTGCCACGGCCTGCGTCGGCTGGCTGCGTGGCGGCTTGTGCCATGCGAACATCCTCGCGAGCGTCATCTTCGCCGGCATGTCGGGCTCGGCCGTGGCCGATGCGGGGGGCGTCGGCACGCTCGAGATCAAGGCGATGAAGGACGAGGGCTACGATCCAGAGACTGCGGCGGCCATCACGGCGGCCTCCGCCACGATCGGGCCGATCATCCCGCCCTCGCTGCCGATGGTGATCTATGGCGTTTCCGCCGATGTCTCGATCGGCGGGCTGTTCCTCGCGGGCATCATTCCCGGCCTGCTGATGGCGCTGGCGCTGATGCTGATGGTGACGGAAGTGGCCCGGCGGCGCAACATGCCGCGCCATCCGTTCCCCGGCCTTGGCGAGGTGTGGGTGGCCTACAAGCGCGCGCATTGGGCGCTGATGACGCCGGTGATCCTGTTCGGCGGGATGATCGCGGGCTGGTTCACGCCCACGGAAGCGGCCGGCGTGGCGACGGTCTATGCGCTGATCCTCGGGCTTTTCGTCTATGGCGATCTCAACCTGAAGGATCTGCCGAAACTCGTTGAAGATACCGTGGAAACGACCGGCGTCGTGCTGGCGCTGGTGATGACCGCCGCCGCGCTGGGCTGGTGCCTCTCCATCTCGCGCATCCCGCAGACCGTGGGTCCGATGATCGTGGAATGGGTGGGCAATCCGCTGATGTTCCTGCTTGCGGTGAACATCCTGCTGCTCATCGTCGGCTGCTTCATGGAAGCGCTGGCCGCGATGCTGATCCTCATTCCGATTCTCGTGCCGGCTGCCGCGCAGTTCGGCATCGACCCCCTTCAGTTCGGGCTGATCTTCGTGCTGAACCTGATGATCGGCACGATCACGCCGCCGGTCGGTGTCGTGCTGTTCGTCACGGCAAGGATCGCGAATATCTCGTTTGAGTCGATGAGCCGCGCGATCATCCCGTGGCTGATGCCGCTGATCGCCGTGCTGATCGCGATCACGCTCTGGCCGCCGCTCACCACCTTCCTGCCGAGCCTGCTGATGGGCAAGTGAGGCCAGCCATGCGGATGAAATCGCTCGGCCGCTCGGGCCTGATGGTCAGCGAAATCGGCTTTGGCGCTGCCCCGATCGGCGATCTCTACGCGCTTCTCGATGACGAGGCGGCCATCGCGGTGGTTGTCGCGGCGGTGGAAGCGGGGATGACCCTGATCGACACCTCGCCGCTCTACGGCCATGGGCTTTCCGAGCACCGCATCGGCACGGCCATCCGCCGCCTGGGCCGGGAGAGGCTGGTGCTGTGCACCAAGGTCGGCCGCGTGATGTCACCCGCGCGCGGCGCGTGGGACCGCGAGGGCTATGTCGGTGGCCTGCCTTTCGCGGCGACGCTCGATTACAGCCATGACGGCGCGTTGCGCTCCCTGGAGCAATCCCTCCTGCGCCTCGGCACCGACCGCATCGATATCGCGCTGATCCATGATCTCGACCGCCGCAACCATGGCGATGCGCTCGATGGCCATGTCGAAACGGCGATCGCCGGGGCATACCGTGCCCTCTTGCGCCTGCGCGACGAAGGCGTGGTTCGCGCGATTGGCCTCGGCGTGAATGAAGCGGAAATCTGCCTGCGCCTCGCCGAAAGATGCGACATCGATTGCGTGCTTCTCGCCGGGCGCTACACTTTGTTGGATCGCAGCGCCGCGGAGTTTTTCCTGCCGCTGGCCGAGGCGCGGGGCATCGGCGTGATGCTGGGCGGGGTGTTCAATTCGGGCATTCTCGCAACGGGCGCGATCCCCGGCGCGCGCTACGATTATGCCGAGGCTGGTCCCGATATCCGATCGAGGGTCGAGCGGATTGCGGCGATCTGCGCCGAGCATCGCGTCGCCTTGCCCGTGGCGGCGATGCATTTCGCCCGCGCCCATCCGGCCGTCTCCTCCGTGGTTCTGGGGGCGGTCAATCCGCGCGAGGTCGAGCGCAATCTCGCGGGCTGGGCGGCGGAGGTTCCCGCAAGCCTCTGGGCGGATCTCGCGGCGGCCGGGCTGATCCCGTCGGGGGCGGGAGCGTGAGGATCGACAGCCACCAGCATTACTGGAGCCTGGCGCGCGGCGATTATGGCTGGCTGACCCCGGCTCTGGCGCCGATCCACCGCGATTTCGGGCCCGATGATCTTGCGCCCCTGCTGGAACAGGCAGGCATCGACCGCACCATCCTCGTGCAGGCCGCGCCGACTGAAGCCGAGACGCGTTTCCTGCTGGAGATCGCGTGCAGGACCGCGCATGTCGCGGGCGTGGTGGGCTGGGTCGATTGCGATGCGGATGAGGCCCCGGCGCGCATCGCCGCCCTTGCCCGCGACGCGCTTCTCGTGGGCCTGCGCCCGATGATCCACGACATCCCCGATCCGGACTGGATGCTCTCGGCCAGGGTTGGGCATGCGCTCGGCGCGATGCAGGCGGAAGGGCTCGTTTTTGATGCCCTCGTGCGGCCGCGCCATCTCGCGCGGCTGCTTGTGCTGGCCGATCGGCATCCGGCCCTTCCGATCGTCATCGACCATGCCGCAAAACCGTTCATTCGGGACGGCCTGCTCGATCCGTGGCGCGCGGATATGGCGGCTTTGGCGGCGCGGCCGAATGTCATGGTGAAGCTCTCGGGGCTGGCGACCGAGGCCGGTCCGGGCTGGCAAGCGGTGGATCTCGTGCCCTATGTCACGCATCTTCTGTCGACTTTCGGGCCGGCTCGCCTGCTCTGGGGCTCGGATTGGCCCGTGCTGAACCTCGCCGGTGATTATCTCGGCTGGGCGCAAGTGGCCCAAAGCCTGCTCGCGGCGCGCAGCGCGGATGAGCGCGAGGCGATCTTCGGCGCAAATGCCGCCCGCCTCTATCTGGCGAAACGGGGGAAACCATGCGCCTGAAGGGGATCGATCCGCTGCTTTCGCCGGAACTCCTGCACCTGCTTGCGAGCATGGGCCATGGCGATGATCTCGCGATTGTTGATGCCAATCATCCGGCCGAAACGATTGCGGCGAACACGGTCACCGGCAGGCTGATCCGGTTGCCGGGCATCCGGGTCGAGGCGGCCGCGACCGCCGTGCTGACCCTGCTGCCACTCGATGATTTCACGGATGATCCCGTGCGCTTCATGCAGGTCGTGGACAAGCCGGAGGAGGTGCCGCCGGCCATGGCCGACTTGCGGGGGGCCATCCGGTCAGCGGGTTATGCGGGCCGGTTCGTGTCGCTTGAACGCTTCGCCTTCTATGGCGCGGCGCGCGCGGCGTTCGGTATCGTCCAATGCGGGGATGCGCGCTTCTACGGCAATGTGCTGCTGCGCAAGGGCGCGATCTGAGCGGTGCCGGCCGTTAGAGCGCAAACCGATCTGATAGAATCAGATCTGGCGCTCACTCTTCTTGTTTTCGCATCCGCTTTTTCCGCCAACCGGTATCCACTTGGCGGGCGGATGCTCTAGCCCGGAAAGAGGTGCGTGAGCCCGAGGGCGAGGCCCCGCGCGAGCGCCACAAGCCATGCGCCGATTGCCTCCGTTCGGGCTCTGCGCTTCACCGGCCATGGATCGCATGTCGCATGCAAGGCCGGACACGGCCCTTGCGGGTCGGCTCTCGGCTCACGCCAGGTTTCCGGGCTCGGCGGCTGGCCGGCATGGCAACCTTCGGGGCGCCACCAGCGTGGCGCGTGAGGCGGGAAGCCACGCTTGTTTTTCCGGGGCCTTCATTAAACCCCGCGGGGTTGCGAAAGCCAAGCTTTCACCGGGCCATGCCAGGCAATCCCCTTGCGGGATGCCTGCAAGAGCATTGCCCCGCCCGCTGGAGAAGCGCCGAACGGGGACGCATGCAAAGGCGAGCGCAAACCGATCTGACAGAAAGAGATCGGGCGCTCACTCTTCTTGTTTTCGCATCCGATTTTTCCGCCAACCGGTATCCACTTGGCGGGCGGATGCTCTAGCGCGGTAAGAGGTGCGTGAGCCCGAGGGCGAGGCCCCGCGCGAGCGCCGCAAGCCATGCGCCGATTGCCTCCGTTCGGGCTCTGCGCTTCACCGGCCATGGATCGAATGTCGCATGCAAGGCCGGGCGCGGCCCTTGCGGGTCGGCTCTCGGCTCACGCCAGGTTTCCGGGCTCGGCGGCTGGCCGGCATGGCAACCTTCGGGGCGCCACCAGCGCGGCGCGTGAGGCGGGAAGCCTCGCTTGTTTTTCCGAAGCCTTCATTAAACCCCGCGGGGTTGCGAAAGCCAAGCCTTCACCGGGCCATGCCAGGCAATCCCCTTGCGGGATGCCTGCAAGAGCATTGCCCCGCCCGCTGGAGAAGCGCCGAACGGGGACGCATGCAGAGGCGAGCGCAAACCGATCTGATTGAAGCCGATACTGCGCTCACTCTTCGTGTTTTCGCATCCGCTTTTTTGCGCCAACCTTTATCCACTTGGCGGGCGGATGCTCTAGAGCAGGGCATCGGGGATCTTCTGTTCCTCCGCCGCATTCGCGCGCCGGAACCAGATCGTCAGCATCGCCGAGGTGATGACGATGAACAGCGAATAGAGCGCCGGAACGGCCATCACCGCCTGCTGGACGTTCTGCAGGGGCCCGGTGAAGGTGAAGGCGACGATGGCGATCGCCAGCGGACCATTCTGGATGCCGGTCTCGAGCGCGATGGTGCGGGCATTGCGCGGATGCAGCTTCAGCATCGTCGAGAACAGGTAGCCGAACAGGAAGCCGAACACGCCGAGCCCGATGGCGCCAAAGAACACCCAGCCCGGCGTCTCGAGCAGGAATTGCCAGTTGCGCGGCACCCACGTGACCAGCAGCAGGATGATGAAGACCAGCCCCAGCGCGCTGCCGACCAGCTCCACCAGCGCGCCGATATTGGCGTTCCAGCGGCGGATCGCCATGCCAATGGCCACCGGCACCAGCAGCAGGATGAGCGTGATGATGATGTTCTGCGCCGGGACAACCAGCGAGATGGAGCCGGTCGCGGTGAGGATCGCGACATAGGTCACGATCAGCAGCGGAATGGCGAGGATGCCCACGATGGTCGAGTTCACGGTCATCAGCACCGAGAGCGCGAGATTGCCGCGGCTGAAATAGGTGAAGATGTTCGAGGTCGTGCCGCCCGGCATGCAGCCCATGATCAGCAGCCCGATCTTGATCGGGTCCGAGACGGGCAGGGTGAGCGCGAGGACAAGCCCGATCAGGGGCATGAATCCATATTGCGAGACGAGCCCGATCAGCATGCCATAGGGACGCTTCAGCGCGAGCACGAAGTCGCGCGGCGTAAGGGAAGCGCCCATGCCGAGCATGATGACGAAGATCATGGCGGCGAGGACGGCCTGTTCGAATGCGCCGACCATGTCAGCCTCCCGCCTTTTCCAGTTCGGCGCGCAACTCCCGCCGGACGATCTTGCCGATATTCGATTTCGGCAGCTGATCGCGGAATTCGATGCGTTTGGGCACCTTGTAGGCGGCAAGATGCGCCTTGCAATGCCCGCGCAATTGCTCCGGCGTGGGCGCCTCTCTGTGGCGTCGCACCACGAAGGCGCAGACCGCCTCGCCCGCCGCGCCGTCCGGCACGCCGATCACCGCCGCCTCGACCACGCCGGGATGGGCGGCCAGCACATCCTCGACCTCGTTCGGATAGACATTGAAGCCGGAGACCAGCACTATGTCCTTCTTGCGATCGACGATGCGGTAGAAGCCCTCGGAATCGACCGTCGCGATGTCGCCGGTCATCAGCCATCCGTTGCGCAGGGTGGCGGCGGTTTCCTCCGGCCTGTTCCAGTAGCCGCCCATCACCTGCGGGCCGCGCACGGCGATTTCGCCCGGCTCGCCCGGTGCCACCTCTTGCCCCTCGGCATCGAGGAGGCGGATATCGGTCTCGGGCATGGGTTGCCCGATGGTGCCGAGCCGGAAATTCCGGCGGGAATTGAAGGTGACGATCGGCGAGGTTTCCGTGAGCCCGTAGCCTTCCAGCACGTCGATACCGGTGATGGCCTTGAAGCGCTCGGCCACGGAGGTCTGCAAGGCCATGCCGCCGGCCACCGCGCCGCGCAGGGATTTCGGCGGATCTTCCGCGAACCAGAATTCGTTGTTCAGCGCATTGAACAGCGTGTTCACACCGGTCATCCAGGTGATGGCGTGGTTCTCGAAGGCGCGCTTGAGGTTCGAAATCGGCCGCGGATTGGGGATCAGGATGTTCTCGGCCCCCCATTTGTGAAAGAATAGCATATTCGCGGTGAAGGCGAAGATGTGGTAGAGCGGCAGCGCCGTGAGAACAACTTCCGCACCGGGACGGATTTCCCCGCCGAAGAAGATTTCGGCCTGCCCCACATTCGATACCAGGTTGGAATGGCTGAGCATCGCGCCCTTGGCGATGCCCGTCGTGCCGCCGGTGTATTGCAGCATCGCCAGCTCATCGGGGCGGGTATCGGCCGTGTAATCCTTGACATCGATGCCCCGGTCCGCGCGCAAAGCCGCGCCGCGCGCGAGTGCGTCACCGAACAGGGTATGGGCATGGCTGATTGGCGGCAGCGACCGGTCCCAGTAGCGCTGCACCAAGCGGATGACCCCGCTCACCATGCGCGGCATCTTTTCCGAGACCGCCGCGAGGATGACATGCTCGATCGGATGGATTGCGGCTTCCGTCAGCTTGTCCGCGAACATGTCGACGATGACGAGCGCACGGATTCCGGCATCGGCGAATTGCCGCCCCATCTCCGCGCCGGTATAAAGGGGATTGGTGTTGACCAGCACGAGGCCGGCCTTGGCGATGCCGAATGCCGCGATGGGAAAGGTGAGCCCGTTGGGCACCTGCAAGGCAACCCGGTCGCCAGCGTTCAGCCCCAGCTCCTCGCGCAGATAGACGGCGAAATCATCCGAAAGGCTGTCGATCGCCTCGAAGCTCAGCTTTCCGTACATGCCATTGGGCATGACGACCGAATAGGCCGTTCTCGATCCATAAAGACGGGCGGAATTACGCGCGATATCGCCGATCAACCGGATTGTCGACAAGTCTTCCGCCGGGCCGGCCTTCAGGCCCGCTTCCTGATTGGTCATGGTCAAGGGCAAATCCTCCCGCCCCGGATTTTCCTGTTTTTCATCCCATGAAATTGGCCGCGCCGGTGGTTCGGGCAAGCCTTGGAGGCTTGCATTTCGAAAATTGCTCCAAGACCCGACAGATTGCCGGCTATTTTGAAGGATGAGGCATCATCCAGGGCCGGGAACTGGCGTCCCGGGCCATGAATTGCTCGATTTCTGCACGGTGGCTGAGCGTGAGGTCGAGGTCATCCCAACCGTTCAGCAGCTTCGTTCGCCAGACCGGATCAAGGGTGAAGGGCAGGGCGAGCCCCGGCGCCTCGACCCGCGCATTCTCCAGATCGACCGTGATTTCCGCAGGCTCCGCCGCGAGTTTCACGAGCAATTGCTCGACCTGATCCTCCGGCAGGCGCACCGGCAGCAGGCCGTTATTCACCGCGTTCTGCGCGAAGATATCGCCGAAGGAGGGGGCGATGACCGCGCGGATGCCGAAATCCGCCAGTGCATAAACGGCCGCCTCGCGGCTCGAGCCCGAGCCGAAATTCCGCCGCGCCACGATGAAGCCCGCGCTGCCATATTCCGGGCGTGCAAGCGGGAAATCGGGTTTCGGCGCGCCATCCGCCTCGAAGCGCAGGTCATGCAGCAGGACCGGGCCATAGCCCTCCTTCCGCGTGCGGCGCATGAAGCGGGCGGGGATCAACTGATCCGTGTCGATATTGGCGATGGGCAGCGGGCAGGCCAGCGCCGTGACGCGCGTGAACGGTTTCATGGCTTGCGCCCCGCGAGAAACGGCCGGCAATCGGCAAGCGTGCCGGCAATCGCGGCCGCTGCGGCCATTGCCGGGCTCATCAGATGCGTGCGCACGCCCGCGCCCTGCCTGCCCTTGAAATTGCGGTTCGTGGTGGAGGCGATGCGCTCGCCGGGCTGGCCGACATCGCCATTCATGCCCACGCACATTGAGCAGCCGGATTCGACCCATTCCAACCCGGCCTCCCGGAAGATGCGATCGAGCCCTTCCTCCTCCGCCTGCCGCTTCACGCCCGATGAGCCGGGCGAAACGAGGCCGGGCACGCGCGCCTTGCGCCCCGCGAGAATGCTGGCCGCCGCGCGCAGATCCTCGATGCGGCTGTTCGTGCAGGAGCCGATGAACACGCGCGAGACCGGCACATCCGTCAGCGCGATGCCGGGCGCAAGTCCCATGTAATCGAGCGCCGCGCGTGCGGCTTCCGCCCGCACGGGGTCGGTTTCGCGCGCCGGGTCCGGCACGCGGGCGGTGACCGGCAAAGCCTGTTCGGGCGTGATGCCCCAGGTGACGATCGGCGCGATCTCATCGGCGGAAATTGTGATTTCCCGGTCGAAATGCGCATCCGCTTCGCTCGGGAGCTGCCGCCAGGCTTCAATCGCCTGCTCGAACAGCCCGCCCTTCGGAGCAAAGGGGCGGCCGGCAATGGCGCGGAAGGTTGTCTCGTCCGGCGCGACCATGCCGCAGCGGGCGCCGCTCTCGATCGAGAGGTTGCAGAGCGTGAGCCGCCCTTCCATCGAAAGCGCGCGGATGGCGCTGCCGGCATATTCCAGCGCATGGCCCGTCGCGCCGTCGGCACCGATGGTCGCGATGAGATGCAGCGCGATATCCTTGGCGGAGAGGCCGGGGCCGAGGATGCCCTCGACCTTCACGCGGAAGGTTTTCGGCTTTCTCTGCCAGAGCGTCCCGGTCATCAGCACATGCGCGACCTCGCTCGCGCCGATGCCGAAGGCGAGCGCACCATAGGCGCCATGCGTCGAGGTGTGGCTGTCGCCGCAAACCATGGTGAGACCGGGGAGGGTGAGCCCCTGTTCCGGCCCGACGACATGCACGATGCCCTGCCGCGGATCGCCCAGGCCGAAGAGCATGATGCCATGCTTCGCCGTGTTGCGCTCGAGCCGCTCGACCATCTCCGCGATGGCCGGGTCGATGGCTTGCCCCGCGCCGCGCCGGGTCGGCACGTAATGGTCGGCCACGCCAAAGGTAAGATCGGGCCGCGCCACGCGCGCGCCCTTCTCGGCGAGTTGCGCGAAAGCGTGGTGCGAACCCTCATGCAGGAAGTGCCGGTCGATGGCCAGCAGGCTGGTGCCATCCTCGCGCGTCAGCACGAGATGGGCCTGCCAGACCTTGTCGAACAGGGTGCGGGGCGGGATCTCGTTCATGCGCCACCGGAGAAAATTGCGAAGGCCTGGCGGAAAAGGATTGCCGGCGGCTTGACGGCTCAAGCCTGTTCTATAGGTAAGACAGATATCGGGATCGTAAAGCAGACAGGCGAGGGGCGTTGCGGCGCGGGCTTGCGGGCTTGCGGGCTTCATCCGCAAGTTAGGCCGGGCAGAGGGTTCGGAAAGGGGCATGCGGCATGGTTTCTGCGGCCGAAGGCAACGAGCGGAACTTTCGCGCCGGCCTCAGCCGCACCCGTGGAGCCTATCTCGCCCTGCGTGACCGGATTTCGCGCGGGGAGTTTCGACCGGGCAAGCGCTTTCCCGGCGAGCCGACGCTTGCGGCCGAACTTGGAGTTTCCCGCGTCACCCTCAGGCATGCGCTGGATCGGCTCGAAGCCGAGGGGCTGGTCGAGCGGCGCATGGGTTCGGGCACCTATCTCAGCGCGCGCGGCGGCGGCAGCCCGGTGGTCGCGGATCTTGCGAATGTGCTGACGCATCTCGTGGAAATGGGCCGCCGCACGAGCGTGAAGCTCCTCTCCTTCGCCTATCTCGCGCCGTCACCGGATATCGGAATCGCCCTGCAACTGCCGGAGGGCGAGCGCGTCCAGCGCTCCGAGCGCGTTCGCGTCATCGATGGCCAGCCCTTCTCCTATCTCGTGACATCGGTGCCGGAGAGCATCGGCATCGGCTGGAGCGAGGATGACCTTGCGAAGAGGCCCTTGCTGGAATTGCTGGAGCGTGCGGGCCTCGTGGCCGACCATGCGCGGCAGACCATCGCCGCCGCGCTCGCCGGGCCGGATGTGGCGCGTGCCCTGGGCATCGAGCCGGGCGCGGCGCTGCTGACGCTGACGCGCACCGTTTTCGATCCGCAGGGAAGAGGCATCGAGCATCTGCAGGCGCTTTATCGCCCCGATCTCTACTCGTTCCAGATGGATCTGGTCCGTGCCGGCCATCGCGAGGGGCGTCGCTGGCGTCCCGTGGCGGTGGATGGCACGAAGCCTGGAAACAACCGCCCACCCCAAGCCGCCGAATGAAATCGAGAACAACAGGGAGAGCCTTCATGACCACCAGAACTCCGATCCTCTCCGGCGACGCCGATCGCCGCACGATCCTCAAGGGCGCGCTAGCGGGCGCCGCTTTCATGGCCTCGCCGGCCATCCTGCGGGCGCAGGTTCCGGCCGTGAAGGTCGGCATTCTCCAGCCGGTCACCGGCGCGCTGGCGCAGGATGGCGCCTTCGGCCGACTTGGCGCGGAGATCGCGCTGAAGGAGATCAACGATGCCGGCGGCATCCGGTCGATGGGCGGCGCGAAGCTGGAGATGGTCTTCGCCGATGCCCGCTCGAACCCGGAAGCGGCGACGCAGGAGGTCGAAAAGCTGAACGCCGAGGGCGTCGCGGCGATTGTCGGCGGCTTCGCTTCGCCGATCTGCCTTGCGGCGAGCCAGGCCGCCTCTCGCTATGATCTGCCCTACATCGTCGATGTCGGCGTCTCCGACCAGATCGTTAATCGCGGGCTGAAGAACACCTTCCGCCTCGGCCCCGGCTTCGGCACGGTGACGACGGCCGCCGTCTCGAACCTCGTGAAACTCAACGACGCGGCCGGCAAGCCCGCAAAGACCGTGGTGCTGGTGCATGAGGACGGCCTGTTCGGTTCGGGCCTCGCCAAGCTGATGGCCACGGAACTGCCGAAGCACGGCTTCGAGGTGCTCGAGACCATCGCGCATCCCACCCCCTCGCGGGACATGGCGAATGTGGCGCTCCGCATCCGCGCGCTGAACCCGGATCTCGTGATCCCCTCGAGCTATTATGGTGAGTTCGTGCTGCTCGCCCGCACCATGCAGCAGCAGCGCATCCGTCCGAAGGGCATCTATGCGGTGCTGAACGGCGCGGCCTCGAACTTCCGCTTCGTGAAGGAGTTCCCGGAAGCGGCGGAAAACGTGATGGATTGCAACCACTGGCATGATCCGCGCAAGGCGAGATCCGCCGTCGTGATGAAGGCCGCCGCCGATGCCGGGTCGGTCTGGGCCTACAACATTCCGCTCAATTATTCCTGCGTGCGCCTGCTGGCGGATGCGATCGAGCGGGCAGGCTCGGCGGATCGTGGCAAGATCATCGAGGCGCTGGCCAATTCGGCCTACGATGATCACATCATGCCCTATGGCCCGACGAAATTCGTCAATGGCCAGAATACCGGCGCGGCCCCGGTGAACACGCAGGTTCAGGGCGGGGACATTAAGGTGATCTTCCCCGAGAGCTTCGCCAATGCGAGGCCGGTCTTCCCCGTCCGGGCATGAATCCGGTCTGAACCCGGAAGGAACGGGCCGCGTCCCTCATTCCCGGATGCGGCCCTTGAGCCTGTCGTTTTCGCCAGCAGGAGCGCGGCATGTATTCGCCCGCCATCATCTTCGAGGCCGTGCTGAACGGGCTGATGACCGGTGCCGTCTATGCGCTGATCGCGCTCGGGCTGACGCTTGTCTACGGCGTGCTGCACATCATCAATTTCGCGCATGGCGCCCTGCTGACCGCCGCGATGTTCGCGGTCTTCGTGCTGCACGTCGCGTTCCGGATTGATCCCTACGTCTCGATCCTCATTCTCGCGCCCTTTTTCTTCGTCCTCGGCTACGGGCTGCAACGCTTCGTGATCGGTCCTGCGAGCCATGGCGACGACCAGAACATCCTGCTGGTGACCCTCGGCCTCTCGATCCTGATCGAGAACGGGCTGCTGGCCGTTTTCCGGTCTGATACGCGCACCATCGACGTGCCCTATGGCTTCAACGTGGTGGAAATCGGTCCGCTTCTGCTCTCCCAGCCGAAGCTGATCGGGCTTGCCGGCTCGGTGGCCGTCGCGATCCTGCTCTGGCTGTTCATGGTCCGCACCGATACCGGCAAGGCGATCCGCGCGGTGGCGAAGGAACGCCTGGGTGCCACGCTGATGGGTATCGATGTCGCGCATGTCTATGCGATCACCTTCGGCCTCGGCTGCGCCTGCCTTGCCGTGGCGGCGGCATTGCTGATGCCCTCGTTCTACGTGAACCCGCGCGTGGGCAATGCCTTCGTGCTCGTGGCCTTCACGATTGTGGTGCTCGGCGGCATGGGCTCGATTGCCGGAGCGCTGATCGGCGGGCTCTTCATCGGCATGGTCGAGAGCGTGAGCGGCCTGCTTCTTGGGGAATCGCTCGGTCAGATCGGCATCTTCCTGATCTTCATCCTGGTGCTGCTGCTGCGTCCCACCGGCCTTTTTGGCGCGAAGGCCTGACATGCTGCTGCGCCATCCGCCTTTCGCGCTTCTGATCGGCATCCTCGCGGTTCTGGCGGGGCTTCCTCTGCTTGGCCTGCCGAACACGGCCTTGAACTTCCTGTTCTTCGTACTGGTCATCGCGCTGGCCGGTCAGGGCTGGAACCTCGCCGGCGGCTATGGTGGGCAATTCTCCTTCGGCCATGCCGCCTTCTTCGGCGTGGGCGCCTACACGACGGCCATCCTGCAGGTGCGCTATGGCGTGAATGCCTGGGCCGGGTTTGCTGCGGGCATCGCGCTTGGCGGTCTTGTTGGGTTTGTCATCGGCTCGCTGAGTTTCCGCGCCGGTTTGCGCGGGTCCTATTTCGCGCTGGTGACGCTCGCCTTTGCGGAAGTGTTGCGCATTCTCGCCAATGCCGCGCCGATCACCGGCGGTGCCGCGGGCATCCTGATCAAGCTCGATGTCCGCCCTGAGAATTTCCAGTTCGCGAGCCGTGCCGTTTTCTTCTGGATTGCGCTGGCGCTGGTCGGCGCGGTGCTCATCCTCAACCGCGCCATCGAGCAGCGCCGCTTCGGGGCCTATCTCGTGGCGATCCGCGAGAACGAGGCGGCAGCGCGGGCGCTGGGCGTCAATGTGCTGGCCGTGAAGCTGCAGGCGATCTCGCTCTCCGCCGCGATCACCGCGGCGGCGGGCGCGCTCTATGCGCAGTATTTCCTCTATCTCGATGCGGCGATCGCGTTTGGGCCGTGGATTTCGGTGGAGGCGCTTCTCGCCGCGATCATCGGCGGCTCGGGCACGGTGCTCGGCCCGCTGCTTGGCGCGGCTCTGCTGCATGGCCTCGGCGAGATCACCAAGCTCGCGGCGGGGCGCGTGCCGGGCATCGATCTCGTGGTCTATGGCATCGTGCTCATCCTGGTCGTGGCTTTCGCGCCGCGCGGGGTGATCGGCCTGTTCGCGAAGGGCGATCGGGGCGGGGAGCCGACCTCCCATGGCTGACCCGATGCTTCAGGTGCGGAACCTCACCAAGCGTTTCGGCGGCCTCACCGCCGTCAGCGATGTGAGCTTCACCGTCGAAACCGGCTCCCTCACCGGGCTCATCGGCCCGAACGGAGCGGGCAAGACCACGGCCTTCACGATGATCTCCGGCTTCACCGTGCCGAGCGCGGGCGATGTGCTCTACGAGGGGCGCTCGATCCTCGGCCAGCCGCCGGAGGCTTTGGCCAAGCTCGGCCTCGCGCGCACTTTCCAGATCGTTCAGCCCTTCGCCGGGCTGAGCGTGCGCGAGAACATCGCGGTCGGCGCCTATCTCCGCCACCCCGCGCGCGATGCCGCGATGGCGGAAGCGGATCGGGTGGCGGCGCTGGTCGGGCTCGCAAGCGAGGCGGACAAACCGGCCTCTGCGCTGACGGTGGCTGGGCGCAAGCGGCTCGAACTCGCCCGCGCGTTGGCGACGGGGCCGCGCCTGCTGCTGCTCGACGAGGTGCTCGCGGGCCTCAACCCCAGCGAGATCCGCGACATCATCCCCGTGCTGCTGAAGGTGCGCTCGGCCGGCGTGACCATCCTCATGATTGAGCACGTGATGCAGGCGGTGATGTCGCTCTGCGAGCGCGTGATCGTGATTGCCGAGGGCAGGCTGATCGCCGAGGGCGCGCCGGCCGAGGTGGTGCGCGAGCCGCGCGTCATCGAGGCCTATCTCGGGAAGGGCGCGGCGGAGCGGCTTGCCCAGGGAGTTGCGACCGCTGGAGGCGCGCATGTCTGAAGTGCGCATGTCTGACGCCCGCATGTCTGAGGCGCTTCTCGAAGTCTCCGGCCTCGTTGCCGGCTATGGCGTCACGGATGTGCTGCGCGGGGTGGATCTCGGTGTGGCGCCCGGCGAGATCGTCGCGGTCCTCGGTTCAAACGGCGTGGGCAAAACCACGCTGAACAAGGTGCTTTCCGGTCTCATCCGGCCGCGCGCGGGCAACATCCGCTTCGATGGTGCCGACATCACCCGCGCAACCCCCCGCGCGATCGTCGAGGCCGGGCTGATCCACGTGCCAGAGGGGCGGAAGATCTTCTCGAACCTCGACGTGCGCGACAACCTCGATATGGGCTGTTTCGCGCGGGGTCGCGCCCGGCGCGAGGCCAATCGCGAGCGCATCTACGCGATCTTCCCGCGCCTGAAGGAGCGCGAGAAGCAGCTCGCCGGCACGCTCTCGGGCGGTGAGCAGCAGATGCTGGCCATCGGTCGCGGGCTGATGGCCGAGCCGCGCCTGCTGATCCTGGATGAGCCCTCGCTCGGCCTCTCGCCAATCTTGGTGGAGGAGATGTTCGCACTGATCCGGCGCATCGCCAGCGAGGGCCTGGCGATCCTGCTCGTGGAGCAGAATGTCGTGCAGTCGCTGGCGCTCGCCAACCACGCCTCCGTGCTCGAAAATGGCCTCGTCGCGCTCGCCGGTCCGGCGGGGGACCTCGCGGCCGATCCCGGCCTTCAGAAGACCTATCTGGGATTGTGACGATGGTGAATTCAACGACTTCCATATCCTTGCGCGACAGGCTCTCGGGGCCGGATATCGTCGTGGCTCCCGGTATCTATGATGCTCTGACGGCGAGCCTTGCGGAAGCCGCCGGTTTTGGCGCGCTCTATCTCTCCGGCGCGGCAATGGCCTATACGCGGCTCGGCGGACCCGATCTCGGGCTCGTCACGATGAGCGAGACGGCCGAGGCCATCCGCCTGATCCGCGAGCGGGTGAAAGCCCCGCTGATCGTCGATGGCGATACCGGCTACGGCAATGCGCTCAATGTCGAGCGGACCGTGCGCGCCTTCGAGCGCGCCGGCGCCAATGCCATCCAGATCGAGGATCAGACCTTTCCGAAGCGCTGCGGGCATCTCGCGGACAAATCGCTTGTTGCGCGGGAGGAAATGGCCGGAAAGATCCGCGCTGCCGCAGCCTCGCGCGGCTCGCAGGAATTTCTCATCATCGCCCGCACGGATGCGGTGGCGGTAGAAGGGCTCGATGCCGCGCTCACCCGCGCCGATGCCTATCTCGAGGCCGGGGCGGACCTGCTTTTCGTGGAGGCACCGCGCGATCACGCCATGCTCTCGACTATCACGGCGCGGCTGGGCAATCGCGCGCCATTGATGGCGAACATGGTCGAGGGTGGCCTCACCCCCATGCTCGATGCGCGCGAATTGCAGGCACTCGGCTACCGGCTCGTCATCTTTCCCGGCGGCATCGTGCGCGCCGTGGCGAAGATCGCCGAGGCCTATTACGCCTCTCTGGCCGCGCATGGCACGAATGCGCCGTTCCGGGATCGAATGTTCGATTTCAACGAGCTGAACCAGAGGATGGGCACGGTGGAAGCACTCCGGCGCGCGGCCGCCTATGACCGGGAGGAAGGCCGGTGACCCGCCCGGATGCCGTGACGCTCGCGGTTCTGCGCGGCCGCCTCGAACAGATTGCCGACGAGATGGATGCCACGCTCTATCGCTCGGCCTTCAACCCGATCATCGCGGAGGCGCGCGATGCCTGCCATGGCCTCTACCATGCCGAGACAGGCGAAACGCTGGTGCAGGGCACCAAGGGCCTGCCGATTTTCGTAGGCGCCATGGCCTTTGCCGTGCGCGCGGTGATCGCCAGGGTCAAGGACGAGGGCGGGCTCGAACCGGGGGATACCTTCCTCTTCAATGATCCTTACGATGGCGGCACGCATCTCAACGATTTCCGACTCGTGCGGCCGATTTTCCGGCAGGGAAAGCTTTTCTGCTGGCTCGCGAGCGTGGGCCATTGGCTCGATATCGGCGGCAATGTGCCGGGCGGCTTCAATGCCCGCGCGACCGAGAGCCACCAGGAAGGCGTGCGCATTCCACCGGTGAAGTTCATCGCAAGGGGCGTGATGAACCGCGATATCCTGAGCATTCTCTCAGCCAATAGCCGTTTGCCGCAATCGAATTTCGGCGATCTCAACGGGCAGTTGAACGCGCTCGACCTGGGCGAGCGCCGCCTTGACGGCCTGCTCGATGAAGCGGGCGAAGACACGGTCGCCGCCGCGCTCGATGCCTTCTCGGAGGGGGCGGATGCGCTGATGCGCGCGGCCATCGCAGCCTTGCCCGATGGCACTTATCGCTTCGACGACATTCTCGACAATGATGGCATCACCGATGAGCCTCTGGCCATCGCGCTCGATCTCACGGTTTCGGGCGAGACGATGAGGCTCGATTTCTCGCGATCCTCGCCGCCTTGCGCGGGGCCGCTGAACATCGCTTATTCCACGGCGGTCGCAAGCTGTTACGTGGCGCTGAAGCACCTTTTCCCGGAGGTGCCCTCCAATGCCGGCTGCCTCCGGCCCATCACCTTCGTGATCCCCGAGACGACGCTTCTCGGCGTGAAGGCGCCAAAGCCCGTGGGCGGCTATACCGAGACGATCCTGCGCGTGATCGGCGTGATCTTCGGCGCGATCGGGCAGGCAGATCCTTCCCGCGCGCTGGCCGGGCCTTTCGGAACCATCAACGCGCTCTCGATCGCCGGGAAGCGTCCCGATGGCTCGCCGTTCGTGATGTTTTCGTTCTTCGGCGGCGGGCTCGGCGCGTCGCCCACGGGTGACGGGCTCTCGCACGCGAACAACCCCATCTCCACCGCCACCATGCCGCCGGCGGAAATCCTCGAGGCGAGCAACCCGGTGATGGTCACGCGCTGGGCCCTGCGCCCGGATTCCGCAGGCGCCGGCGCGCATCGCGGCGGGCTCGGGGCGATCTATGAATTCGAGGCGCTGACGGATGCTGAAGTGTTTCTTCTCGGCGAGCGCGGCAAGGGTGCGCCCTTCGGGCTTCGGGGCGGAAAGCCCGCAGCGCTGAACCGCTTTTTCTGGCAGACGGAAGACGGGGGCGAAGCCTCCCCGCCGCTCGCCTCGAAGGTCACCGGCGTGAAGCTGAAACCGGGCATGCGCGTGCGGCTTGAAACGCCGGGTGGCGGCGGTTTCGGCGATCCGGCGGCGCGCGATGAGGCCAGCCTCGCGCGCGATCTCGCGGAAGGCTACGTCACCCCTCAGGGTGCCGCGCGTGATTACGGGAAGGTGGGATGATGGGGGGTTCCCGCGTGGCAAAGGGGCGCGTGGTGGGTGTCGATGTCGGCGGTACCTTCACCGATCTCTTCCTGATGGATGGCGCGACGGGCGAGTTCCGCACCGCGAAGGTGCCGTCCAATCGCGGTGACGAGGCCGTGGGTTTTCTCAACGGCCTCCAGGTTTTCGGCGCGGTTGCCGATATCGGCTCCATCGTGCATGGCACGACCGTGGGCACCAATGCGCTGCTGGAACGCAGGATCGCGCGCGTCGGTCTCATCACCACCGAAGGCTTCCGCGACGTGCTCGAAATGCGCCGCCGCGACCGACCGAAAACCTGGGGCCTGACGGGTGATTTCACGCCGGTCATCCCGCGCCACATGCGCCGCGAAGCGAGGGAGCGCGTGCTTTCCGATGGCTCGATCCGCCAAGCGGTGGACCCCTCGGAAGTGCGCGCGCTCGGCGAAGCCCTGCTGGCCGATGGCGCGGAGGCGCTCGCCGTTGTTTTCATCAACGCTTACGCCAATGCCGCCAACGAGAAGGCGGCACTCGCAGCGCTCACCGGGCTTCTCCCGCCGGACCGGCTTGCGGCCTCGCATGAAATCCTGCCGGAGATCCGCGAATTCGAACGCACCTCCACCACCGCGCTGAACGCCTGCCTCCAGCCGGTGGTCGGCAGCTATCTCGCCAAGCTGGAAGCGGCCCTGGCGGGTGAAGCCTTCGCCGGGCGCTTCCACATCGTGCAATCCAATGGTGGCGTCATGTCCACCGAAACCGCGCGGCGTTTCCCCGTGCGCACGGCCCTCTCCGGCCCGGCGGCCGGGGTGATCGCGGCGGCGGCGATTGCCGCGGCGGCTGGGATGCCGGATGTCATCACCGGCGATCTCGGCGGCACATCCTTCGATGTGAGCCTCGTGCTGGGCGGGCGCGCCGAACTCGCGGCGCAGACCACGATCGATTTCGGCATGGTCATCCGCAACCCGATGATCGAGATCACGACCATCGGCGCGGGCGGCGGCTCCATCGCGGCGGTTGATGCGGGCGGCATGCTGCGCGTGGGGCCGGAAAGCGCGGGCTCGCGGCCTGGCCCCGTGGCCTATGGCGCGGGGAACATGCGCCCCACGCTCACCGATGCCAACATCGTCCTCGGGCGCATCAATGCCGAAAAGCCGATCGGCGGCGCACTGAAAAGGCTGGATCTCGAGGCGGCGCGCGCGGCGATCGGCAGGGAAATCGGCGATCCCCTCGGGTTGTCACCGGAAGCGGCGGCGGAGGCGATCCTGCGCGTCGCGAATGCCCGCATGGCCGGCGCGATTCGGCTCGTTTCCATTGAGCGCGGGCATGATCCGGGCCGGTTCGCGCTGGTGCCCTTCGGCGGCGGGGGGGCCTTGCATGCCGGCGCTTTGCTGAAGGAGGTCGGGCTCAAGGCCGCGCTCGTGCCGCGTTTTCCGGGTGTCACCTCGGCTTTGGGATGTGTGATCGCGGATATCCGCCACGATCAGGTGCAGACGTTCAATCTCGCTCTGAAGGGGCTGGATTGCGCTGCCCTTTCTGCCCGCATGGCCAGCGAGGCGGAGGCCGCGCGGAATGTGGTGGAGCGCGCGGGCCTGCCCATCGAGGGCGTGGAAATCCGCTTCGAGTTTGACATGCACTATCTCGGGCAGACGCATACGGTGGCGGTGCCGTTCAAGGTTGCCCCGGCTCAAACCTTCACCGAAGAGGATGTGCGGCAGTCTTTCGAGGCCGCCTACAGCCAGGCCTTCAGCCGGTTGCTGCCGGGCATCGGCGTGAAGATCGTCAACCTGCGGACCACGGCCATCGGCAAGCGCCCCGCCTTCGATCTCGCGATGCTCGCGCCGAAGGCCGGCGGCACGCTGGAGGCCGCGCGCAGGGGCGAGCGCGACGTGTGGTTTGACGGCGCCTTCCACGCGACACCGATCCTTGCACGCCTCGACCTTCCGGCGGATGCACGCATTGTCGGCCCCGCGATCCTCGAACAGCCGGATGCGACCATCGTGGTCGATCCCGGTCTGGTCGCGCGGGTCGATTCCCTCGGCAACATCCTCCTGGAGAGGGCGTGACTGGAGAAGGCGTGATGGCCCAAACCCCGGACTGGTCGAAGACCGCGATCCTGCTGGTCGACCTGCAGAATGATTTCATCCATCCCGATGGCGCCTATGCGCGGGGCGGGCAGGGCGCGGCTGAGATCGCGGCGCTTCCCGCGCGCCTTCAGCCGCTGGTGGCAAAGGCGCGCGCGAAGGGCGTGCCGATCCTCGCGACGCTCTTCACGCTCGTGCCGGGGCGGGGCGGGGAACCGTTGATCTCGCCGCATCTGAAGGCGTTGCGGCCCTTCCTGAAGCGTGGCGATTTCGCGCCGGGAAGCTGGGGGCAGGCGGTGGTGGATGAACTCCAGCCCATCGACATGAGCGTCGAGAAGATCGCCTATTCCGCCTTCTACATGACGCGTCTGGAATGGCTCTTGCGCAAGACCGGCATCGAGCATCTCGTGGTCGGCGGCATCGTCACGAATGGCGGGGTCGCCTCCAGCGTGCGCGATGCGCATGTGCGCGATCTCGGCGTGACGGTGCTTCGCGATGGCTCCGCGGCCTTCTCGCCGGCGATCCACGACGAGGCCATCGCCGGGCTGAAGCCCGTGGCGCGGATCCGGACAATCGCGGAGGTGATGGCGGAGATGGAAGCATGACCCGCATCGCGGCTCCGCCCGCGGCTTTCGATCTCGAGACGCGTCTGGTGATCATCGGCGCGGGCGCGGCGGGGCTCGTCGCGGCGCTTGTGGCGGCTGAAGCGGGGCTCGAACCTCTGGTCATCGAGCGCGATGCGGTTCCCTCAGGCTCCACGGCGCTTTCCGCAGGGCTGATCCCGGCGGCGGGCACGCGGTGGCAGCGCGAGGCCGGCATTTCGGATAGTCCGGAACTCTTTGCCCGGGACATCCAGGCCAAGGCCAAGGGCAAGGCCGAACCGATTCTGGTCGAGGCCGTGGCGCGCGCGATCGGCCCGCGGCTCGAATGGCTGGCGGAGAAGCATGGCCTTGCCTTCTCCGTCATCGAGAATTTCCGCTATCCCGGCCACAGCGCGGCGCGGATGCACGGCCTTGCCTCCCGTTCCGGCCGCGAACTTGTCGATCGCCTCCGTCACGCGGCGGAGGAAGCGGGCATCGCGATCATTACCCAAGCGCGGGCCGAGACGCTGCATGTGGATGCGGCCGGGCGGCCGGTGGGCGTGACGATCACCCGGCCCGATGGCACGCGCGAGAGCATCGGCGCGGAGGCGATCCTGCTCGCCTGCAACGGCTATGGCGGCAACCCCGCACTCGTGGCAAAGCTCATCCCCTCGCTCGCGGGCGCGCTCTATTTCGGCCATCCCGGCAATCAGGGGGATGCGCTTCTATGGGGCGAGGCGCTGGGCGCGGCAACACGTGATCTTTCGGGCTATCAGGGGCATGGCTCCGTGGCGCATCCCCATGGCATCCTGATCACCTGGGCCACGATCACCGAAGGCGGCGTGCAGGTCAATCGCGATGGCCAACGCTTTTCGAACGAAGCCGAGGGCTATTCCGAGCAGGCTGCGCGCGTCGCGGGTCAGCCCGGCGGCGTGGCTTATTCGATTTTCGACGTCCATATCGCGGGGGTAGCCCGGCAATTCGAGGATTTCCGCCTCGCCGAGGCCCAAGGCGCGCTGGTTTCGGCGGGGAGCTGGCTTGAACTGGCGGGCAAGCTCGGCCTCGATGCCGCAGCGCTCGAAGCGACCATGGCCGAGGTGGACGCCCTAAAGGTCGCCGGGGGATGCGACATGTTCGGGCGCGATTTCGCAGGTGTTCCGAGGCTCACGGCGCCCTTCTGCGCCGTGCGGGTGGAAGGCGCGCTCTTCCACACCCAGGGTGGGCTGGCTGTGAATGCCGAGGCGCAGGTGCTTCACGAGAATGGCTCGGCCATTCCCGGCCTTTACGCGGCGGGCGGGGCGGCCTGCGGCGTTTCCGGCCCGGAAGCCTCGGGTTACCTCTCCGGCAATGGCCTGCTCACGGCGGTCGCGCTTGGCGGGATCGCGGGCGAGGCGATCGCGCGGATTCGGAAGAGCTAAAGCATCCGCCCGCCAAGTGGATAAAGGTTGGCGGAAAAAAGCGGATGCGAAAACAAGAAGAGTGAGCGCCAGATCTCAGTCTGTCAGATCGGTTTTTGCTCTAGGCTGCGCGCAAAACGCCCTTCTTGCCCGCCTTCTGGTCCATCGCTGCGTGAAGGTTATCCCGGAACTGCGCGATGCTCGTGGCCCAGCTATAGCTCCGGGCCAGCGCCACGCAGGCCTCGGGCGGGATTGCGAGCGCGGCTTGCGCCGCCGCGCGCAGGTCCCAGTCGAGCACGCCAGCGCCCGTTCCGCCGACAACATCGACAGGGCCCATCACCGGATAGGCCGCCACGGGCAGGCCGGAGGCGAGGGCTTCCAGCAGCACGATTCCGAAGGTGTCGGTATGGCTCGGGAAGACGAAGACATCGGCCTGCCGGTAGATTTCGGCCAGTTCCGCGCCGGTTTTCGCACCAAGGAAGATTGCATCCGGGAAGCGTGCCTCAAGCTCGGCGCGCTGGGGACCATCCCCGACAATCACCTTCGTGCCGGGCAGATCGAGCGAGAGGAAGGCCGCGAGGTTCTTCTCCACCGCCACGCGGCCCACATTGAGGAAAACCGGGCGCTTCCATTCCACCAGCGATTCCCTGCGCGGGGAGTAGAGATCGAGATCCACCCCGCGCGACCAGCGCATCAGCGGCTGGAAACCCCGCGCCCGCAGATCGTCGTCGAGGGATTGCGTGGCGACGAAAATGCCATCGGACGCGTTATGAAACCAGCGCAGGGCGGCATAGCTCGCGGCGAGCGGCACGGGCAGGCGCGCGCGCAGATATTCGGGGAAGCGCGTATGGTAACTGGTGGTCAGCGGCACGTTCTGCCTCAGGGCCACCTTGCGCGCCGCAAGCCCGATCGGGCCTTCGGTCGCGATGTGGAATATCTCGGGCCGGATGCGCCGGAAGGCGGCTTCCAGCCCGCCGGTTCCGACCATCGCGAGGCGGATTTCCGGGTAGCCGGGCATGGGCACGCTGCGGAACTGGTCGGGCGTCACGAAGCCGAGTTCGAGCCCGAGCGAAGGGCCGATGTCACGCAGCTTCTGCAGCGTGCGGACCACGCCGTTGATCTGCGGCTCCCAGGCATCGGAGGCGACGAGCACGCGCATCAGGCGGCCTGCTGCAGGCCGGACGCGGCCCGGGCGGGTGCGAGGCTTTCGGCGCGCAAATCTTCCGCGAACCGGATGATGCGAAAGGTTCCGTCGTAATCCTCGACGAGAGCAGTGCAGCTCTCCACCCAATCTCCGCAATTCATGTAGCGCACTCCCTCGATCATCCGGTCAACGGCGTGGTGGATATGTCCGCAGATCACGCCGGCGGCCTCGTTGTCGCGGGCTTCATTGGCGAGAAAATGTTCAAAATTGCCAATGTAATTCACCGCGCTCTTCACCTTCAGCTTCGCCCAGGCCGAGAGCGACCAGTAAGGCAGGCCGAGGCGGCGGCGCACCACATTGACGATGCGGTTGCTCCGGAGCGCGAACTCGTAGCCCCAATCGCCCAGCAGCGCGAGCCAGCGGGCATGGGCCACGACCACGTCGAATTCGTCGCCGTGCAGAACGAGGTAGCGTTGCCCGTCCGCGCCTTCATGGAAGGCGCGTTGTGCGATCTGGATCTCACCGAAATGCAGGCCGAGATAATCGCGCAGGAATTCGTCGTGATTGCCGGGGATGTAGATGAGCCGCGCACCCTTGCGCGCCTTGTGCAGGAGCTTCTGCACCACGTCATTCTGTTCCTGCGGCCAATACCAGCCGGATTTCAGCCGCCAGCCATCGACGATATCGCCGACGAGATAGATCGTGTCGGCATCGTAGCGGCGCAGGAATTCGAGAAGCATCCTCGCCTGGCAACCCGTCGTCCCGAGATGCAGATCGGACAGGAACAAGGCTCGGAGCCGGGTGGCTTCTGGATCGGGCATTCTGCTCTCCTTCAAAAGAACCCATAACAGCTTTTTGCGACATTTCGGTAGCGTTCGTTGTCACTGCGTCGTCATGGGGCGGAGTCAGGGTTTGTCCATGGCTCATTCCTCCTCTTTCTCCGTCCACAGCCGCGACCCCGATCGCGGCATCATGCATCGCGCCTATCAGGCATGGGCTCCGGTCTATGATCTGGTTTGTGGCGGGCTGTTCGCACCATCACGCAAGCGGCTCGTCGCGCTCGCCTCCATGGCGGGGCGTGATGTGCTGGAGATCGGTGTCGGCACCGGATTGAGCCTCGCCGATTACGATTCCGACATGAGGGTGACCGGCATCGACGCCTCCGAGGCGATGATCGCGCGGGCGAAAATCCGCGCCGCGGCCGGCACCCGGGCGCATATCGCGGAACTGGCGGTGATGGATGCGGAAGCCCTCGGCTTTCCCGAGCAGCATTTCGATGCGGTGGTCGCGCAATTCCTGATCACGCTCGTGCCGAACCCGGAAAAGGTGCTCGATGAAGCCTGTCGCGTGCTGCGGCCGGGCGGGGCCCTGTTCCTGCTGAACCATTTCCGTTCGCGGAATCCTGCTCTCGCAGCGCTGGAAACCTGCGTCGCGCCACTGATGCATCATGTCGGCCTGCGCCCGGATTTCCCCTTCGAACGTGTGACCGAATGGGCCGGCACGAAGCCCGACCTGTCGATCATCCTGCGCATTCCCGGCGGACCGTTTGGCTGCTTCTCGATCGTGCGGATCGGCAAGGGCGGCTGATCGTGGCGGGTGACGCTCGCGCGCTTTCCCGCTAGGAAGAAGGCGCGAGGGAAACCATGACCACAGCAGCAAGAATCGGCATTCTCGTCAGTTCGGATCGCGCGAGCCGCGGCGAATACGAAGACAAGGGCGGCCCGGCCATTGAGGCCTATCTCCGCGAGGTGCTCACAAGCCCATGGGAGCCGCTCTATCGTCTGGTGCCGGATGATCGCGAGACACTCGCCGCCACCATGCGCAAGCTCGCGGATGAGGAGGGCGCGAGCCTCATCCTCACGACCGGGGGCACCGGTCCCGCGCCGCGCGACGTGACGCCCGAGGCGACGCGCGATGTCTGCGAGCGCCTGCTCGACGGGTTCGGCGAGGAAATGCGCCGCGCGAGCCTGCGCGAGGTGCCAACCGCCATCCTCTCGCGGCAGATCGCGGGAACCCGCGGTGCCTGCCTCATCGTCAACCTGCCGGGGAAGCCCTCGGCCATCCGCACCTGCCTTGATGCGGTCTTCGCCGCCGTTCCCTATGGGATCGATCTCATCGGTGGCGCGCGGCTGGAGACCGACCCGGCTCGGATCGTCGCGTTCAGGCCGAAATCCTGAAGCATTTTCAAGCGAAGTGGGCACCGGTTCGCGTGAAGAAAATGCGATAAAGTAAAGAGAAAAGCATTTTCAAGCGAAGCATGCCCCTGCGGAGGCGGGGGTGGGCACCGGTTCGCGTGAAGAAAAATGCGAAAAACGATGAAGTTTCAGAGATAGGCTGAAAGGGGGCGGAGCGTATCAACCAGCCTTTCTGCCGTGAGGCCTGCGCCGAATTCCGCACCGCAATGGCCATGGAGCCAGACGGCTGTGCAAGCTGCCTCGAAAGCCGGCATTCCAGAAGCGAGATGCGCGGCAATGATCCCCGCGAGCACATCGCCGCTGCCGGCGGTCGCGAGTTCAGGCCCGGCATTGGTGTTGATCGCGGCCCGGCCATCCGGCGCGGCGATGACCGAATCCGGTCCCTTGCAGACAACGATTTCCCCGCAAAGGCGGGATGCGGCGCGCGCTTTCTCCACCTTGGATGCCTGAAGTTCCGAAGAAAGTGCGGCGTAGGTCGCATCCCTTGCCAGTTCCTGGCCAAAGAGGCGGCTGAACTCGCCCTCATGCGGGGTCAGCACGCGGCGGGGTGTTCCGTCGCGCGGGAAATTCTCGGGTTTTCCGGCGAGAACCGTCAGGGCATCCGCGTCGAGCACGGCGGGAAGGGGGCGCGCCAGCAGGGCACGCAGCCGCGCTTCGGTGGGTTCATCCACGCCCGCAGCCGGGCCGATCACCACGCTGTCGAAGCGGTTCTCATCCAGCAGCCCCGCGAAATCCGAGGGGACTGCCGCCTCGCGCAGCATGATCGCCGTGACATGGCTCGCGTGAATTCGCAGGGCGGCCGGCTCGCCACACAGTGTGACAGCGCCCGCCCCGGCATGGAGCGCCGCCTGCGCGGAAAGGCGTGCCGCGCCCGTGCGGAATTCCGGCCCGCTCACCACGAGAACCGCGCCGTTGCGATATTTGTGCGAGGCCGGGTCACGCGTATGGATCGCCTTGCGCCAGAGCGCGGGTGTGTTGCGGAAGAGACGCGGTGCGGCATCGAGATGCGTGTGATCCAGGCCGATCTCGGCGACCTGCAGGGTGCCGCAGAGCATCCGCCCCGGCCAGAGCCAATGGCCCGGCCTGGCCGCGAAGAAGGTGATCGTCTCGTCGGCCTCGATCACTGGTCCCGTGGGCTGGCCGGAATCCCCGTTGAGGCCAGAGGGCACGTCCACCGCGATGACATGCGAATTCCCCGCATTCAGCCGAAGGATCGCCTCGGCCGCCGGCCCTTCGATTGCGCGATTGAGGCCGGAGCCGTAGAGTGCATCGATGGTCACATCCCAGCCATCAGGCACAAAGGTGGGGAGGGGGTGAACCGGCCCTGCCCAAAGGCGGGCCATCCCGGCCGCCGCGCCTTCCCTGGGGGCGGCATCCGCGAAAACCTCCACCCGATGCCCGCGCTCTGCAAGAAGGCGCGCGGCGACATAGCCATCGCCGCCATTATTGCCGGGGCCGCAGAGAATCGCGAGGGATGCGCCGTTCCAGCGCGATCCCGAAAGGCAGGCGGCAATCGCCCGCCCGGCCTGTTCCATCAGGCGCGAGACGGGCAGGCCGGCTGCTTCCGCGCGGGCATCGGCTGCACGCGTCTCGGCATTGGTGAGGAGAAATTCCAGCTGTTCGCTCATGGGCATTTCCCAGGGGTGGCATGAACCGGCCGCGCTGGCCAGAGGCTTGGTGCCCGCGCTTGATGCACCAGGATACCAGCTTGCCGAAATCGCGCGCGGCGCTTGAAATTCCGATGAAACCCGCCTAAACGGCCCGCCAGGCTGCGCCGGAATATCCGTCGCGTCTGTCTTAACGCGCCAGCAGCAGGGAAGCCACGATGGCCAAGGAAAAGTTCAACCGTTCGAAGCCGCATTGCAACATTGGCACGATTGGTCACGTTGACCACGGCAAGACGTCACTGACGGCTGCGATCACGAAAGTTCTGGCCGAGACGGGCGGGGCGACGTTCACGGCGT
>NZ_JBJTDY010000160.1:0-17127 GCF_046092605.1 Rhabdaerophilum sp.
CCACGAAGATCGTGCCGGCATCATGCGCGGCTTTCCGTGCCCGGTTGAGGTTGTAGAGCGTCGTCCCCTTGTGGAAGACCGGCGTCTCCGGCGAGTTCAGGTATTTGGCCTGCACATCCTTCGCGAGCGCGCGGCCCCCGAAAGCGAAGACGCGGCCCTTCGCATCCTGGATCGGGAAGATCACCCGATCGCGAAACCTGTCATAGGGGACGGCGATATCCTCGCCCGAGACGTGCAGGCCAAGTACCTGAACTCGCCGGAGACGCCGGTCTTCCACAAGGGGGCGACGCTCTACAACCTCAACCGGGCGCGGAAAGCTGCGCATGATGCCGGCACGATCTTC
This sequence comes from Rhabdaerophilum sp., assembly GCF_046092605.1. Taxonomy (NCBI): domain Bacteria; kingdom Pseudomonadati; phylum Pseudomonadota; class Alphaproteobacteria; order Hyphomicrobiales; family Rhabdaerophilaceae; genus Rhabdaerophilum; species Rhabdaerophilum sp. The sequence continues at coordinate 344 of NZ_JBJTDY010000160.1, forward strand.
GTGGTTGAAGGTTATGTCGATTGCATCGCACTCGATCGCGCGGGCCTTGCGAATGTCGTGGCCCCACTTGGCACCGCGCTGACGGAGGATCAGCTGGGCCTGATCTGGCGCATCGCGCCGGAGCCGATCCTCTGTTTTGATGGCGATAAGGCGGGCTTGCGCGCGGCGCATCGCGCGCTCGATTGCGCCGTGCCGATGATCGCGGCGGGGAAAACCCTGCGCTTCGCTTTCCTGCCGGAGGGGCTCGACCCCGACGATCTTCTGCGCTCGCGGGGCGCGGAAGCCCTGCGCGAGGCGCTCGCCAAGCCGCGCCCGCTCGTCGATGTGCTGTTCGAGCGCGAGATCGGCCGCGCCCCCGTCGAGACGCCGGAGCAGCGCGCCGATCTCGAGAAGCGGCTGTTCGGAACGGTCGCGCGCATCGCGGATGACGATTTGAAGCGCCATTATCGCGACGCCATGTCGGATCGCCTGCGCGCGCTTTTCCGCCCGCAGCGAGAGCGGATGCCCTATCGCGAGGGGCAGCGGGGCGCGCGCGGGCCGGGCAACCGGCGCGGCGGATTGGGCTTTGGCAGCGGCTTTGGCGCTGAGATGCCGCTGGTGGCATCAGAGGGCCTCAGGCGCAATGCCTTGTTCCGCCCCACCTCGGCGCTGCAGCCGCGCGAGGCGGCTCTGGTGCTGGCGGCGGTTCATCACCCTGAATTGATCGAGACAGAGGCCGAGGCCATCGCCGAACTGGTGCTGGCCTCCCCGGAGGCGCGCACCATCCGTGGCGCGCTGCTCGATCTTGCGGCAAGCGGGGAGGGCGGCGATTTCGCAGGCTGCCTGATGGCCCGGGGTTTCGCGGAACCGTTGCGTGCTCTGGAGCTTGCGGCGAAAACCGAAGGCTGGACGCAACCCGGAACGGTTTTTTCTCGCGTACTGACCGCCTGGAGAGAGGCTTCCCACTTGCATGAGCGCCAATCCTTTCTACATAGCGAGATCGAGGCTGTTGCCCGTGAAGTCGCCGAAGACGGGGGTGAGGAGCGATTCGAGCGTCTCAAGGCGCTTGTCCGGCGGCGCGCGGCGCAACTGGATCCGGAAAAAGGGCTCGGGGATTGATGGCAATCGCATCTTCAGGCGAAGTCTGTGCGGCTTTGCATGAGAAGAGGCGGATGGAAAGAACCAGGATCAAGTTCGGAAAACGCCGTTTTGCCGAGTTTGATCCGGGAGCGGGGGGAACGCCCGGCACGCGAGGCGTGCGAAGCGTTTTCTCGCCGGGGCGAGAATGGGGAATTCGGACGAGGCTCGAATCCGCTTTTTCGCACCTTGGATAAGAGGTCGTTAAACTGCTTCGGCATAATCGCCTGGGGGCTCTCGCCTTCTGGTCCGAGGCGATTGACGGTGAGAGATGGTAGGATGAACATCGCATGGCGACCAAACCGGTCAAGAAAGACGAGCAGGGCAACGGCACGGCAGAAACGCCCGACAGCCCGCTGATCGATGTCTCCGATCAGGCCGTCAAGCGCCTCATCAAGCTCGCGAAAAAGCGTGGCTTCGTCACTCTCGACGAGATCAACGCCGTCCTGCCGCAGGAAGAGGTGAATTCCGACCAGATCGAAGACTTCTATGCGTGGTTCAACGAGATGGGCGTGAACGTCGTCGAAACCGAAGAGGGCACGGAGGAAGAGGCGGCCGAGGCCGGTGGCGAGGACGAGGCCGAGGAGGCCGAGGAACAGGCGCCTCGCGCCACGGCCGTGGTGAAATCCGAGCGATCTTCCGAGCCGCTCGACCGCACGGATGACCCCGTGCGTATGTATCTGCGCGAGATGGGCGCGGTGGAGCTTCTCTCCCGCGAGGGCGAGATCGCCATCGCGAAGCGCATCGAGGCCGGCCGCGAGGCGATGATCGCGGGCTTGTGCGAAAGCCCGCTCACCTTCCAGGCCATCATCATCTGGCATGAGGAACTCGAGCAGGGCAAAACCCTGCTGCGCGAGATCATCGATCTCGAAGCCACCTATGCTGGCCCGGATGGCAAGGGCGCGCCGAAGGTCGATGCACCGGCCGATGATTTCGTCGAGCCGCCCATAGCGCGCGCACTGAACGAGGACGGCGACGAGGTCCCTGCCCCGGAGCCTGAGCCCGAGAGCTTCGATGATGAATTCGAAGGCGGTGTCTCGCTCTCCGCGATGGAAGCGGAACTGAAGCCCAAGGTGCTCGAAACTTTTGGCCGCGTGGCCTCGAACTACAAGAAGCTGCGCCGCCTGCAGGATCAGGACATCGAGAACAAGCTTCAATCGACCAAGCTCACCCCCGCCCAAGAGCGCAAGTACAAATCGCTCAAGGATGAGATCATCACCGATGTGAAGTCGCTGTCGCTCAACCAGAACCGCATCGATGCGCTGGTGGAGCAGCTCTACGACATCAACAAGCGGCTGATCGGGCTGGAAGCGCGCCTCGTCCGCCTTGGCGACAGCTACGGAATTGATCGCATGGAGTTCCTCAGGAGCTATCAGGGCTCGGAACTCGATCCGAAATGGCTTTTGCGCGTCTCCAAGTTCACCACGCGCGGCTGGAAGGATTTTGTCGGCAAGGAACTCGAGCGCATCAAGGACATGCGCGGCGAGATCCAGGCGCTTGCGAGCGAAACCGGCCTCGAAATCGGCGAATTCCGCCGCATCGTCCAGATGGTGCAGAAGGGCGAGCGCGAGGCACGGCAGGCCAAGAAGGAGATGGTGGAGGCGAACCTGCGCCTCGTCATTTCCATCGCCAAGAAATACACGAATCGCGGCCTGCAATTCCTGGATCTCATCCAGGAGGGCAACATTGGCCTGATGAAGGCGGTCGACAAGTTCGAGTATCGCCGCGGCTACAAGTTTTCGACCTATGCCACCTGGTGGATCCGGCAGGCAATCACGCGCTCCATCGCCGATCAGGCCCGCACGATTCGCATCCCCGTGCACATGATCGAGACGATCAACAAGATCGTGCGCACCTCGCGCCAGATGCTCCACGAGATCGGCCGCGAGCCGACACCGGAAGAACTGGCCGAGAAGCTCGCCATGCCGCTCGAAAAGGTGCGCAAGGTGCTGAAGATCGCCAAGGAACCGATCTCCCTCGAAACCCCGATCGGCGACGAGGAGGATTCCCATCTCGGCGATTTCATCGAGGACAAGAACGCGATCCTGCCGATCGACGCGGCGATCCAGAGCAATCTGCGCGAAACCACCACACGTGTTCTCGCCTCGCTCACCCCGCGCGAGGAGCGCGTGCTGCGCATGCGCTTCGGCATCGGCATGAATACCGATCACACGCTCGAGGAAGTGGGGCAGCAATTCTCGGTGACCCGCGAGCGCATCCGCCAGATCGAGGCGAAGGCGCTCCGCAAGCTGAAGCATCCGAGCCGCTCACGGAAGCTCAGGAGCTTCCTCGACAATTGAACTCAGTCGTGAAAACCTGATGGCTCGTCGATGCCATCAGGAGTTCCCATGACGATCGAGTTCTGGATCACCACCTTCATCGTCGTGGCGTCGCCGGGCACGGGTGCGGTTTACACCATTGCCACGGGCCTCGGTCGAGGCGGACAGGCCAGCGTGCTCGCGGCTTTTGCCTGCACGCTCGGCATCATCCCGCATCTCGCCGCCGCGATGATGGGCCTCGCGGCCCTGCTGCATGCCTCGGCGCTGCTGTTCGATCTCGTGAAATATGCGGGTGTTGCCTATCTGCTCTGGATGGCCTGGCAGATCCTGCGCGAGAAAGGCGCGATGCGAATCAGCGGCGAAGACACCGAACGCTCGGCCCGCCGGGTGATCATCGATGGCATCGCGCTGAACCTGCTCAATCCCAAGCTCTCGATCTTCTTCGTGGCCTTCCTGCCGCAATTCATGTCGAAAGATGCGATGCATCCGATTCTGGAGATGCTCGCGCTTTCGGGCGTGTTCATGGGTATGACCTTCGTCATATTCGCGCTTTACGGGCTGTTTGCGGCGGCGATGCGCGATCATGTCATCACGCGTCCCGCCGTGATGGCCTGGCTGCGACGCGGCTTCGCGGCGGCCTTCGCGGCGCTCGGCGCGCGCCTTGCGGTGCAGGAGCGCTGAGGGAGCAAGACGACCATGTCCGAGACCATCCGCCGCCTGGCCGAGAAGCTCATCTCTGAGGGCGCGGAGGATCTGCCCCCGCGTGAAAGAGGGGCGCTGGAACGCATTGCCCAGCGCCTCTCCGCGACGCAAAACTGGAGCGCGGATTACGAGCGCCTGACCATCGGCCAGCGCCTGGCCGATCAGGTCGCCTATTGGGGTGGCTCCTGGCCCTTCATCTTCGGCTTCGGCGCGCTGATGGCGATCTGGATGGGCGCGAATGTAGTGGCCGCCTCGCAAGCCTTCGATCCCTATCCCTTCATCCTCCTGAACCTCGTGCTCTCCACCCTCGCGGCCATCCAGGCCCCGATCATCATGATGAGCCAGAACCGGCAGGCCTCGCGTGATCGGCTGCAGGCGCTCCACGATTACGAGGTGAATCTCAAGGCGGAACTGGAAATCATGGCCCTGCACGAGAAACTCGATCGCGCGCGTATCGAGGAACTGGGCGATGCCATCCGACGCATCGAGACGAAGTTGGAAATGTCGCAGCCACCGCTGCAAGAGGAAACGCCCGGAAGGAGGCTTCCGGGCGCCTGAGAGGGAAGAACGACTGCTCAGCCCTGCTTGGGAGAACGATCTTCTTCAGTCCGTTCCGGAGGCGCGTTGCGGCGGTCAGCCATGAACTGGTCGAACTCGGCCTTGTCCTTGGCGAGGCGCAGCCGCTCGAGGAAGTCCTTGAACTCGCGCGCCTCATCTTCCAGCCGGCGAATGGTCTCGGTGCGATATTCGTCGAAGGCGCGGTTTCCGGTCGGCGCGAAGCTCTGCCCGCCGCCATTTCCACCCCACAAGCTATGGCGCATCTCGTTCCAGCGTTCCATCTTCATCTGCATCTTGTCCATCTTGCGCTGCCAGCGCGCCTCCGAATTGCCACCCCAGGTGGAATTGTAATTGCAGCCCATGCGTCCGCTCCAGATCATGTAGAAAAGGATCGCGAGCCCCACGGGCCAGAACAGCACGAAGCCCAGGACCATCGCGGCAATCCAGCCGCCGCGTCCATAGCCATCCAGCCTTTCGACCATCGCAGTCATTCGTCGCTCTCCATCAATGGGCCATCAGCGCCCGGGTTCATGTTCCATCAGATGTGAATGTAAATCACATTTACATATGTGGCAGGTAATTCTGCCAAGTCAAGACCGGGAGGATGAAATCTTGGAAAGGTGGCGGAAAGACGCCTGAATTCAGCTCTTTGCGGCCAGCTTCAGGCCGTCGAAATAGATGAGGACCGAAGCCTCCAGCAGGTCTTCCGGGCTCATCGGCACGGGGCGGCGTGCCGCATCGCCGCGCGCGAAGAGGCTCGCGATGCCGTGGCTCTGCGCCCAGATATGCAGCGCCACCATCAGGGCCGGCGGTTTTTTCGTGCCGGGCATCGAGGCGATCACTGCCTCGCAGGCCTCGCGCAGAACGGCGAAGGCCTGTTCCGAGGCGGCGTGCAAAGCGGGGTGGTTCGCGAAGGAGAGGCCGCTCTCGAACATCGCGGAATAGGTTGCGGGCTCCTCCCGCGCGAAGGCGAGATAGGCGCGGCCCACGCGCTGGAAGGCCTCGCCCGGGTTCGGCTTGCCGCCATCCCACGCGCTGCGCAGGCGGGCGGCGAAGCTTTCGAAGCCGCGCCGGGCGATATCCGCCATCATCTCGTCGCGGTCGCGGAAATGCCGGTAGGGTGCTGCCGGGGAAACGCCCGCGGCGCGCGCGGCCTCAGCTACGGTGAAACCTGCCGGGCCCTTCTCGCCGATGAGGCGCAGGGCGGCCTCGATCAGCGCCTCGCGCAGATTGCCGTGGTGATAGCCGCGCTTCCTGGAAGGATCGGAATCCCAGTTCATGCCCGCGAGCTTATCAGGCATCTGGCCTCAGGGCGCAACGGGGCTGGTCGGCTGACCCCCCCCCCGCCAGCCGCTTGCGCTCGGCGAGATGGGCAGCGGCATCCACCACGGTCTTGATGATGACCAGAACCACGAGACCCCAGACCGGCGCGCCGAGCAGGGCGATCGCGCCTGCGCCGGCGAGGATGGTGAAGTGCAGCACCACCACGCGCCGATAGGGCGCAAACATCAGGCTGCCGGCATCCACCCGCTTCCATTCGCCGCTCCCGAGGAAATTCACCAGGAACGATACGCCATGGCTCGCGATCATCCCCGCGGCTGCCCACCAAAGCGCCGGATCGGCCTCGATCAGCCGACCCATCAGCGTGAAGGCCGCGAGCGGCGAGGCCTCGATCTTCCCGCCGGGGATCGGCTGGTCATGCCCGAAAATGCCCATCACGAAGAGGCCTTGCACGGCGCAGAACAGCCCGTAATGCACGATGAAGAAGGGGATCAGGAACAGCGCGCCCCATTGCCCGCGCAGCAATTGCGTCGCCATGCGTGGCACGTTCCAGGCACCGATGATCACGTTCTCGAGCCAGAACAGGCTCATCACGATGAACACGCTCCAGTCGGAGAACAGCACGCCGAAAAGTGGTAGCAGGTTCGCCGCCACAAGCATGGCGAGCGAGACGCGGACGTAAGAGGGGCCGGGCAAGAGAAGCATCCATGCATGCTAGTCTATTCCGCCTTTCCCATTCATTGGCGCGGATCATGAACCCATTCGCTTTTCGTATTTGACCGCCGCAGCCGTTCCAGCCACCTTGAACGCCATGATTGCCAACTCTGCCTCGCGACCCGACAGTTCCTATGCGTGGCTGAGACTCGTGCTCGCGCTTGGCATCTCCACCATTGCCGGCGTGGGCATGTGGGCGGTGGTCGTGGTCTTGCCCGACATCCAGAGTGAGTTCGGGGTGGCGCGGGGTGCGGCCTCGCTGCCTTACACGGTGATGATGCTCGGCTTCGCCTTCGGCACCATCGTGCTGGGGCAGATGTCAGATCGCACGGGCATCGTGGTGCCGATCATCATTGCGGGCGTCTCGCTGGGCCTGGGCTTCGGGCTCGCCGCGCTGGCACCCAGCCTGCTGATGGTCTCGCTGCTGCATTTCCTCGTGGGCATGGGCTCAGGCGCGGGCTTCGCGCCGATGATGGCGGATATCTCGCACTGGTTCGTGAAGCGCCGGGGCGTGGCGGTGGTGATCATCGCGAGCGGGAATTACCTCGCCGGCAGCATCTGGCCGCTCTTCATGAACCAGCTCATGCCGAGCCAGGGCTGGCGCGGCACCTATCTCGCCATCGCCGCGATCTGCGTTGTCACCATCCTGCCGCTGGCCTTCCTGATGCGCCGGCGGCCGGAGAAGACCGCGCTTGATGCCGCGACCGAGGCCGCCGCCGCCGCGCAGGCCGATCTCGGCCTTTCCCCGCGCGCCTTGCAGATGCTGCTCGTTGTTGCGGCTTTCTCCTGCTGCGTGGCGATGAGCATGCCGCAGGTGCATATCGTGGCTTATTGCGGCGATCTTGGCTACGGCGTCGCGCGTGGCGCGGAGATGCTCTCGCTGATGCTCTTCCTCGGCATCGCCTCGCGCATCGGCTCGGGTTTTCTCGCGGATCGCATTGGCGGCGCGGCGACGCTGCTGATCGGTTCGATCATGCAGGGCGTGGCGCTCGTGCTCTATCTTTTCTTCAATGGGCTCGCCTCGCTTTATATCATTTCCGGCATTTTCGGGCTGTTCCAGGGCGGCATCGTGCCGATGTATGCGGTGATCTGCCGGGAATTCCTTCCCGCGCGCGAAGCGGGCAGCCGCATCGGCCTCGTGATGGCCTCGACCATTATCGGCATGGCCTTCGGTGGCTATGTTTCCGGGCTGATCTTTGACGCAACGAATTCCTATCGCCTCGCCTTCCTCAATGGCGTGATCTGGAACGGGCTGAACCTGCTCGTGGTCGCCTGGCTCTTCCTGAAGCGCCAGAAGGCGATGCCTCAGCCCGCTTGACCCGCGCCCACATCCGGCCCACCTGCATGAAAAACCGAACAGGAGGCGCCCATGCTCAAGACCACGCTTGCCGGATCCTTGCCGAAGCCGCGATGGCTCGCGGAGGAGGAGAAGCTCTGGGCCGGGTGGAAGCTCGCGGGCGATGATCTCGCCGAGGGCAAGCGCGACGCCACCATCCTCGCGGTGAAGCTGCAGGAGGAGGCGGGCCTCGACATCGTGGGTGATGGCGAGCAGGCGCGACAGCATTTCGTGCATGGGTTCCTGGCCAATCTCGAGGGCATCGACTGGGAAAAGAAGACCCGCATGGGCATCCGCAACAACCGCTACGAGGCGGATGTGCCCACGGTCACCGGCCCCATCCGCCGCAAGGGTTCCGTGCACCGCATGGAGGCCGAGGCCGCCCGCGCCAACACCACCCGCCAGTTGAAATTCACGCTGCCGGGCCCGATGACCATCGTCGATACCATTGCCGATGCGCATTACGGCCGCCGCGAGGATCTCGCTTTCGCCTTCGCCGAGGCTCTGAACGAGGAGGCGCTCGAATTGCAGGCTTTGGGCGTGGATGTCGTGCAGTTCGATGAACCGGCCTGGAACGTCTACATGCCGCAGGTGGCGGAATGGGGCATGGCAGCGCTCGAGCGCGCCGCCAAGGGCCTCACCTGCACCACCGCCGTGCATATCTGCTACGGCTACGGCATCAAGGCCAATATCGACTGGAAGGCGACACTCGGCGGCTCCTGGCGCCATTACGAGGAGACCTTCCCGGTCATCGCGCGCTCCTCCATCCGGCAGGTGAGCCTGGAGTGCCGGAACTCCCGGGTCCCGATGGACTTGATCAAGCTGCTCGACGGCAAGGATGTTCTCGTCGGCTGCATCGATGTCGCCTCGAATGACATCGAAACGCCAGAGCAGGTGGCCGCCACCATCCGCGAGGCCATGAAGTTTGTGGCACCCGAGAAGCTTTTCCCCTGCACGAATTGCGGCATGGCCCCGATGTCACGCAATGTCGCTTACGGAAAGCTCGCGAGCCTTGCGCAGGGCGCGAAAATCGTTTGCGATGAACTGAGACGCTGACGCTTCCCCAGGGGTTGCCGCATGACCGACACCCAGACGCCGCGCGGGCAACTTACGCTCCGAACCATCGCCATGCCGGCGGATACCAATGCCAATGGCGATATTTTCGGCGGCTGGGTGATGGCCCGGATGGACCAGGCCGGCGGCATTGCGGGTGTCGAGCGCACCAAGGGCCGCGTGGTGACGGTGAAGGTCGATTCCATGACCTTCATCCGCCCCATGAAGGTGGGCGACGTGCTTTGCGTTTATACGGAAATCGGGCGCGTCGGCCGCACGTCCTTCCAGATCCACGTGGAAGCCTGGGCGCAGCGCTTCATGACCCAGCGGATGGAACTGGTCACCGATGCCGATTTCACCTTCGTTGCCATCGACGATGCCGGCAAGCCGAGGCCCGTCCCGCCGGCCTGATCACGCCCGGTTGTAGTTGAAGCTCACCGAGATGCGCTCATCCTCCGAGCGGTTCATCGGCACGTCGTGGCGCAGGAAACTTTCCCAGAGCAGCAGGGTGCCCGCCTCGGGCTGCAGCGAAACGAAGCTCTGGTTTTCGCGCGCGGCCTTCTTCTTGCGCGGGGGATGCGCCATCATCATCGCGTGGCGCGGGTCCTCGAAGCGGATGGCGCTCGCGCCCTTGGGGATCGCCGCGTAGAACGTGCCGGATATCACCGAGTTCGGGTGGATATGGGCGGCGTGAAAGCCGCCCTCGGGCAGCACGTTCACCCAATAGGAATCCATGGCGAGCCTGCCTCCGCCGAGATCGAATTCCAGCGTCTTGGCGAAGGCCTTCACATGCCCGTCGATGAGCTTCGCCAGCGCCTTGAAGGCGGCGAAGCGCCAGGGCAGGTCATCCAGCGAGGCATAGGAGGTGTAGCCGGGATAACCGTTTTCGCGGCACCATTTCTGGCCCGCCGCGTCATCCACGCTCAGCACTTCCGCCGCCGCGACGATTTCCGCCAGCAATTCTGCATCCGCGATCTGCGCGCGGTAGATGCGCGTGGGGAAAAGGGTGAGGATTTCGGAAGGCGCGTCGCTCATGCCCGGTCCCTGGAGCCGCAGGCCGCCCAGGCCGCCTGCGCATCGGTTTCCACGGCGCCGGGGCGCGCCTTGCGCACGATTTCCAGTGCCGTCTCCGGCGGGGTGCCCTGCTCGGTCAGCACCCGCATCGCCACCATGCCGGAGCGGCCCTTGCCGCCCATGCAATGGAGGAGAACGGCACCGCCTTGGCTCAAGGTCCGCTGCAGGGTTTCGGAGAGGGGCTTCCAGCGCGCGTCGTCATCGGCGGGCGCGCTGAAATCCGGCACCGCGAAGGCGTGATGCGGGATGCCGTGCTGCGCTAGCTCCTGCGGGAGTTCATCCGCCCCGTGCCGGGCCATCTCTGCGGCCTCGGTCATGGAAACGACGAGGTTCGCCCCCCAGCGCGCGATGGCCTCCACATCCGCCGCGAGCTGGCCGGTGCGGCCCGGCAGGCGGGCAATGCCCAGCCGGCCACCGCCGGCGAGTTCGATCTCTGCGATCGCGAAAGGTTCCGGTTCTTCGTGGTTCATGAAGGGGAGGGCGCGGTTAGTTGCCGTTGCCTTCCGGATTACGCACGAGTTCGGCCTGAGGCAAGGCATTGGGTGATTCGGGTTCGGCGGTCGCGGTCATCGGTGCAGCGGCCGGAACCGGACCTGCCGGATTGGCATCGCCGCCCAGTCGCTCGATGGTCACGCGGGTTTTGCCCTGGCCCACGAAGCCGAGCGCGCGTGCGGCACCATGCGAAACATCGATGATGCGCCCACGCACGAAAGGCCCGCGATCGGTGATTCGCAGGACCACGGCCTTGCCATTGGAATGATTGGTGACTTTCACCCGCAAGCCGAAGGGGAGGCTCCGATGCGCGGCCGTCATGCCATCGGGCCGGAAGACTTCACCGGAAGCGGTGCGGCGCCCCGCAAGTTCTCGGCCATAGAAGCTGGCATGGCCACTCTCGGCCAGCACGGCCGAGCCGGAAAGGAGGAGGAAAGCCGTGGCGGGGCCGGTGAGGCGAAGAGCCGATGAAGAGAAGGAACCCGTGCGATGCACGGCGCGAATCCCGCCATGCGGGAAGGATCTGAGGAGCTTTTTCATCCGAGCCGTTATATGCTGCAATGCAGCAAAAATGCGGCGAGGCGACTCGCGCCCGGCAGAAGGGCTTGAAACGCGGGCCGCAACTGCGCAAAGAACGATGGCATCGGGGGTGTCGCCAAGCGGTCAAGGCCGGCTGCTCATAACAGTCTTATCGCAGGTTCGAATCCTGCCACCCCCACCATCTGGCGATCGCCGGGTGAGCATGATCCGGAGGCGATCGGCCAGGTGAAAGATCGCTCGCGCCCAACTTCGCTGCCCTCGGCGGCTCCGCATGGGTGGGCCGGTGGAGCACCTTTGCGGCCCTCGTTCCGGCTTGTCGCCGACAGCGCCTGGAAAGCTGGCGCGGTCAACTGTTTTTTGCATCAGCCTGCCCGGCGGGGATGCATTCTGCCCAGCGCACGGCGCAAAACACTTCAAGCTTGAAACCTCCCCCTCGACAGAGGCGGCAAATCCCTTACTCTGCTCTCGTCCGCCTCCGGGAGAGAGGCGATGGGAACAACAGGGAGTTCGGCGAACCATGTCTCGCAAGCTGTTTCTGGGTCTGGCAATGGCGGGCCTCGCGGCCCTGCCGGCCGTCGCGCAAGCGCCGCTGAAGATCGGCATGATTACCACGCTTTCCGGCCCGGGCGGCTATCTCGGGCAGGATATCCGCGATGCCATGGCGCTCGCGATCCAGCAGGAGGGCGGCAAGCTCGGTGGCGTTCCGGTGGAACTCGTCGTCGAGGATGACGCGCTCAAGCCCGGCCAGGGCAAGCAGATCGCCGAGAAGTTCCTGAAGAACGACGGCATCCGGCTCTTCACGGGCATCGTCTTCTCGAATGTCGCTGGCGCTGCGGTTCCGGACATCCTCGATGCCGGCGCGATCTATGTCAGCCCCAATGCCGGCCCGTCGAACTTCGCGGGCAAGGAGTGCCACAAGGACTACTTCGTGGTCTCCTGGCAGAACGACACCCTGCACGAGAGCGCGGGCCAATATGCCACCAATCTCGGCTTCAAGAAGGCTTTCATCCTCGCCCCGAACTATCCGGCGGGCAAGGATGCGCTGGCAGGTTTCAAGCGTTTCTTCAAGGGCGAGATCGCCGGTGAGGTCTATACCCGCCTCGACCAGACCGATTACGCCGCCGAAATGGCCCAGATCCGCGCCGCGAACCCCGATGTGGTTTTCCAGTTTCATCCGGGCGGCCTCGGCATCGCCTTCCTGCGCCAGTATCAGCAGGCGGGCCTGCTCGGAAAGCTGCCGATGGTGCTCGCCTCGCCCTCGCTCGACAGCGTGATCCTCAAGGCCGTGGGTGAGGCGGCGATGGGCGTGCATGTCACCAGCCACTGGAATGCCGATCTCGACAATCCGGCCAACAAGGCCTTCGTCGAGGCTTTCCAGAAGGCCTATAACCGCATCCCCACCAACTACGCCGCGCAGGGCTATGACACGGCGCTCGCCATCGCCTCGGCGCTTCGCCAGACCGGCGGCAAGGTCGATAACACCGAAGCTTTCCGGCAGGCGATGCTCAAGGCCGATTTCAAGGCCACGCGGGGCGGCTTCAAGTTCGGCCCCAACCAGCACCCGGTGCAGGATTGGTACGCGCTGGGCGTCGAGAAGGGCGCGGATGGCGTGCTGAGGCTCGTCTCCAAAGGCAAGGTGATGACCAGCCAGGGCGATTTCTACGCCAAGGATTGCAAGCTCTGAGTCCTGAAATCCGGCAACGAGGCGGGGACATGCGCCCCGCCTTTTCTGTGACCACGCGGGAGATCCCGGCTTGGCCCTCATCCTCGAACAGCTGCTGAACGGCCTGCAACTGGGCGTCACCCTGTTCCTGCTCGCGGCGGGGCTGACGCTCGTATTCGGCATCATGGGGGTCATCAACCTCGCCCATGGCTCGCTCTACATGATCGGGGCCTATGCCGGCGCGATTGTTGCCGCGAAGACCGGCTCCTTCGCGCTGGCCTTCCTCGGCGGCCTCGCGGCGGCGGGCATCGCCGGCATGCTGATCGAATTGCTGGTACTGCGCAAACTCTATGCCCGCGACCATCTCGACCAGGTTCTCGCGACCTTCGCGCTGATCCTCACCATCAACCAGTCGGTGGTGATCCTGTTCGGGCGCCGACCCCTGTTCGTGGATATCCCGCCTTTGCTCAATGGCTCGGTCTCGCTGGGGCTTTTCAACTATCCGGTCTATCGCCTCGCGATCATCGTGGTTGGCCTTGTCGTGGCGGTGGCGCTTGCCCTGTTCATCACCCGCACGCGCATCGGCATGCTGGTGCGCGCGGGCGCCACGCATCGCGACATGGTGCGCGCGCTGGGTGTCGATATCCGCATGCTCTACACGGTGATCTTTGGCCTCGGCGCGCTGCTGGCAGGCCTTGCGGGCGTGATGGCCGGGCCGCTTCTCGCCGTGCAGGTTGGCATGGGCGAGCAGATCCTCATCCTCACCTTCGTCGTGGTGGTGATCGGCGGGCTCGGCTCCGTGCGGGGTGCCTTCTTCGGCGCGCTGCTGGTGGGCATGGTCGATACGTCGATGCGCGCCTTCCTGCCCGGCCTGTTCCGGCAGCTGATGTCCGGCCCGGAAGCGGATGCCCTCGGCGCGGGGCTGGCCTCGATGGGGGTCTACCTGCTGATGGCGCTCGTATTGCTGATCCGGCCCAAGGGATTGTTCCCCGCAAATGCCTGAGCGCCGGATTTCCCCTCTCCACTGGGCGATGTTCGCGGCAGCACTTGCGCTGCTGATTGCGCTGCCCTTCCTCGCGAAAGCCTTCGGAAGCCCGGCGAGCATCGGCCTCGCGACGCGCATCCTGATCTATGCGATTGCCGCCGCGAGCCTCAATCTCGCGCTCGGCTATGGCGGGATGGTGAGCTTCGGCCATGCCGCTTTCTTCGGGCTCGGCGCCTATGTCACGGGCATCCTCTACCACCATTTCATTTCCGGTGATCCGCTTTTCGGCGTCATCACCGGGTCGAACGCGCTGCTGGTGACCATGCCTGCGGCGATCCTCGTGACGGGTGTGATGGCGGCCCTCATCGGCGCGCTCTCGCTGCGCACCTCCGGCGTGCAATTCATCATGATCACGCTGGCTTTCGCCCAGATGCTGTTCTTCTTCTTTGCGGCGCTCAAGATTTATGGCGGCGACGATGGCCTCATCATCCGGCGGCGCAACACATTGTTCGACCTCAACATGCGGGATGACACGACCTTCTATTTCCTCTGCCTCGGGTTGACCCTCGTGGTGTTCTTCCTGAAAGCGCGCATCGTCGGCTCGCGCTTCGGCCGCGTGCTCGAGGGCATCCGCCAGAACGAGCGGCGCATGCAGATCTTCGGCCTCTCGCCTTACGCCTACAAGCTCGCGGCCTTCACGATTTCGGGCATGGGCGCGGGGCTCGCGGGCGCGCTGATGGCGAATTACCTGCGCTTCGTGAGCCCCGACATGCTGCACTGGACCAAGTCCGGCGAGCTGATGATCATGGTCATCCTCGGCGGCGTGGGCACCTTGTTCGGGCCTCTTTTCGGTGCGGGCGCGCTGGTGCTGCTGGAAACGCTGCTCGCGGGCTGGACCGAGCATTGGCAGATCGTGCTGGGGCCGATCCTGCTCGCCATCGTGCTGTTCCGGAGTGATGCGCGCGCACTCCTTGCGAAGGCGTTCGGGAGGGGTTCATGAGCACGCTCGAAATCCGCGGCCTCGTGAAGCGCTTCGGCGGCGTGCTCGCGACCGACCATGTCGATCTCGCGCTCGAACCCGGCGAAATCCACGCGCTGATCGGACCCAACGGCGCGGGCAAGACCACGCTGATCGGCCAGATCATGGGTGAGATCCGCCCGGACGAGGGGCATGTGTTTCTCGACGGTCGCGAGGTAACCCACCTCAAACCACGTGAGCGGGTGAGGCTCGGCCTCTCGCGCAGCTTCCAGATCGTGGAATTGCTGCCCGAATTCACGCTCGCCGAGAACCTCGCGCTGGCGATCCAGACCCGCGACGGCCATTCCTTCCGATTCTGGGGCAGGGCCTCGGCGGATCGGAAAATCGCCGCGGAAGTGAGCCAGCGCCTGGCGGAAGCGGGCCTGGCACCCCGCGCGAACATGCGCGTCTCCGCCCTCAGCCATGGCGAGCGGAAAGATCTCGAACTCGCGCTCGCGCTTGCCTCTGGCGCGCCGGTGCTGCTGCTCGACGAGCCGATGGCGGGTCTCGGCCCTTCGGAGAGTCATCGGATGGTGGAGCGGCTCGCGAAGCTCCGGGGCCAGAAGACCATCCTCCTCGTGGAGCACGACATGGATGCGGTCTTCGCGTTGGCCGACCGCATTTCCGTGCTGGTCTATGGTCGCGTCATCGCCTCGGGCAACGCGGAGGAAATCCGCGCGAACCCGGAGGTCCGCCGCGCCTATCTCGGCGAGGGGGCGGCGTGATGCTGGAGATCGCGGGCCTCGAGGCAGGCTATGGCCCCAACCCCGTTTTGTTCGGGGTGGACCTCGCGATCGGGGAGGGTGAATTCGGTACGCTTCTGGGCCGCAACGGCATGGGCAAGACCACGACCATCCGCGCGCTGATGGGCCTGATCACTCCGCGCGGAGGCAGCATCCGCTTCCGCGGCGAGGCGATCGCCGGCCTGCCGCCGGAGAAGATCGCGCGGCGTGGCATCGGCCTCGTGCCGGAGGGGCGGATGGTGTTTCCCACGCTCACCGTGCGCGAGAACCTGGTCGCCACCTCGGCCAATCGCCTCGGCCTCAAGCCCGAATGGTCGCTTGAACGGATCCATGCGCTGTTTCCGCGCCTGAAGGAGCGCGAGAACCAGTTCGCCCGCACGCTCTCGGGCGGCGAGCAGCAGATGCTCGCGATCGGCCGCGCGCTGATGACCAATCCGCGCCTGCTGATCCTCGACGAGGCGACCGAAGGGCTGGCCCCCGTCATCCGCGACGAGATCTGGACCTGCCTCGCAGGGCTCAAGCGCGAGGGGCTCTCCATTCTCGTGATCGACAAGAACCTTGCGACCCTGAAAAGGCTCGCCGATCGTCACGTCGTGATCGAGAAGGGGCGCACGCTCTGGCGCGGCGATGCCGAGGCTCTGGCGCGCGAGGAGGCGCGGGTGCACGCAGCCATCGGCCTGTGACGGAGAAAGCGTGACCAATGCGGGTAATGCGTTGGTTTATTAACGGGAATTAACCTTCAATCAACGGATTGTGATCCTCGCGCCGCTTTCGCGCTGTCCAAGTCTTAAGATTGCCTTTACATTGCAATTTCGGTGTTGAGCGCAGCCATGGCAGAGGGGGATGCCATGGCGCGGGTGTTTTCGCGTTCATTGGTCTTGCTCTGAAGGGGGCTCGAGGTTCTTCATGCGCGTTGCCACGCAAATCGCCACCATTGTCGTCATCGGCGGCGGCATCGCCCTTGGATTCATGTTCCGGACCGGTCTGCTTGGTCAGTTGGTCAGCGCTCCCCCCGCGCAGCAGGCGGCCGGTGGCAATCCTTCCGCCGGCGGTCCGGGCGGTGGACCGGCGGCCGGCCCGGCTGGCGGTCGCGGCGGGCAGGGCGCGCCTGTGGTCGAAGTGGTGACACTGACAACCGGCCCGATCATCGAGATGAGCGAAGCCGTCGGCACGACCCGCGCCTATGAGAGCGTGACGATCGCCTCGAAGGTTTCCGGCATCGTCGAGAAG
>NZ_JBJTDY010000161.1:0-6030 GCF_046092605.1 Rhabdaerophilum sp.
ACTGATCCATCGCCATGCCGTCGCCGATAGATGCTTTCCCGGCACAAGAACTGGCCAGCTTGCCGATGTCACTCGTGGCGATATCGCCATTTTCGGTGTTGATGCAGTGGCTGCACTGGCTATCCGGGATGCCGCAAACGCACATTCATCGCGAGCAGAAGCCTCCCGTCGACGCATCGATCTTGGCAATCTGGGCGAGGCCTCACACCGGTTGCCAGCCATTTTGCATGACATCGAAGCCCGTGGAGCACGGCCTTTCATGCTGGGCGGTGATACGGAGCTGGGCACAGCCTTGATCGACGCCCTCGCTGGCCGTCCGGACTCTGTTCCGCAGACCATCATCCTGTTGTCGCCCCGCCTCGATATGCGCCTGCCGCAAGCCGGGACGTTTCAGGCCGTGGCGATCGGCACGCAGCGTCTCATCGGATTGTCCAGCTATAACGCTTGGCGCGATGCGGGCGGGATAGTCGCGCCGGCAGCCGCTTTTGACGCAGATTGCGTCGAGACGATGCTGACCGCCATGGCGGCGAAGGTGAGAACGGCGTTGCTGCTGGTCGATCTCGCCGTGATCGATACGGGATATGCGGCGGGGGCCTGGCTGCGGAATGTTGGTGGGCTCAGTCCGATGGCGGTTCTCGACCTCGTGGACAAGACCATTTCACAGTTTGACCTTCATGGGCTGGCCCTACTGAACCTGGCACCTGAACGCGATCCCCGCGGACACAGCGAGCGCATCGCTGCGATGATCGCGGAGCGCGTCGCATCACAGGGTCACGCGAGGCAAGCCGTATGACAAGTGGTGGTGCGCCAAGCCTCTCGTCGGCACCGTCCTTTCGACCCATCCCGTCGTTATTGGGCGCGCCAAATGCGGACATCGACGATGTCAGCCGGGGTGATCTCTGTATGGTCGGACTTTTCGAGGATCATGCAGACACCACGGATTTCGGGGCGCGCTTCGCAGCGCGGCAGATCCGTTATGCAAGCCAGAGCGATACCGATCCGGGTCCTGCGCCTCCGGGCGTGCGCGTCCTTGATCTTGGTGATCTCAACGTGTTTCCGCTTGAGCGCGAGCGAAATAACAGCGCATTGATGCGCCAGCTCAAGAGCATCATCGGGAAAGGGGCGGTCCCGGTCGTGGTCGGCGGCGCCTTTTCCATGCATTCTTTGATGCGGCAGGCTCTCGAGCACGCTGCAGCAAGGAAGGTGGCTCTTGTTGACTTGCCCGCCGCGGCCACTGAGGTGGGTGCCGCCGATCACCGCGATCTAATCGTCCTGACGGTCAATCTGTCGAGATGGGACCATTTGGCGATCGGTCAGGAGAAGCCACTTGCCCACCTTCGACAGGCGATCGAAGCTCTTCCGCCCAAGTCTATCGGCGCTGTTCACCTCACTGGCCTCGCACCTGACCTTGATCTTTGCGGCCGTCAAGAAACCAGTCTCGGCCACCACATTCTCAAGACTGTTGTCGCGCATCTGCGCAAGGCCGGTGCCTGATGCCGCTCAGGATCGAACCACTCCCGCGGATGGCCGGACACCTGCCGTTCATGCGCGGTCGACTGGCAAGGTTGGAAGAGGTCGGTCCAGGGATGGTCGCTGCATTCGGGCTAACGTCTGGAGTCGATGGCCGGACTGACCTTGCGCCTTTGGCGATGCGAGAAACATCCGCCTATTTCGGTTCGCACTTCAACGCGAACATGAAGTCCGCGATGGACATCGACCAGAGGCAGGTCCTGCGCAGTGCGGATGTTGCCGGTTCGATGGTCGATCTTGGTGACCTGCGACCGGATCCGGCAACCGGCACTTTCGAAGGCGCAATCCGGAGAACAATCGCTCACATCCGTGAGAAAGAGGCGATCCCCCTTCTGCTTGGCGGTGAGCAAGGCTGCCTCACCTCGGTCTTGGCCGGACTTCGCATGGGCGAGCCTTCGTCCAACGGGATTGCGGCGCTCATCGTCAGCGCCGCGTCGGACATTCCCGCCTTGCAGGCCAACGACGTCGCTTGCGTTATGTCAGCCTCGCCCGAGGTGCCTGGCGATCCTGCGATCATGTCGATAGCCATTCACGATCTGCGCCAGCGATTTGAGAGCCATTCGGAGTCGATGCTTAGCCATCTGGGGCAAAGACCCGTCCATGTGGCGCTGGATGCCTCTGCCATTGCAACTCATTGGCACGGCGCCAGCACGAATGCTGTTTTTGCAGGGCTGAGCCTGTCGGAATGCCGACGGCTCTTCCGCCGGCTTGGCGTCGCAAACATCGCGAGCTTGTCGATCACCGGTCTTGATCCGACGATCAACGGGTTTTCGCTGGTCAAGACCGGCCAGCGCCTCCTGCTGACGGCCATCCTTGATCTCATCTACGCGCGGCTTGGCGTCCTCGAAGCAAGAGTGGAAACACCCCATGCCTGCGTCTAAAGCTCTTTCTCTCGCCTTCTCGTCTCCCGTGTCGCGCTTCTTCGATGGGGAAAACGCCGACGTATCTCATCTGCGCCGCGGCGATGTCGCTTTCATCGGTATGCCATCGGACGCGACCCATACCAGCCGGATCGGCACGCGGTTCGGGCCACGGGCTCTCCGGCACGAAACCAGCGTGCTGATGCATCAACTGAGGGGGGATGCACAGGGCGGGCTGATCGATACTGCCAACGGCTTGGATTGCGGTTTGGCCGACAAGCGCGCGCTGGTCGATCTAGGCGATGCCAAAATCGATCCGCTGGACGTCGAGAAGACGATCCGCTCCATCGCGGACATGACAGCCGCCGTCGTGAAAACGGGCGCGCTTCCCGTTGCGATCGGCGGCGACCATTTCAACAGCTATCCGGCTTGCCTCGGCGTTTCCGAGGCACTCGCAAAGAGCGAGCCCGATGCGCGCTTCGGCTACATCCAGATCGATGGGCATCTCGATTTCTGCGATCGGCTTGCTGCCTGGGGCCCGTTCAATCACGCCACGAATGCCCGGCGCTGCTCGGAGCTTCCGAACATCCTTCGCGAAAACATGGTCTGGATTGGCATCGCCGGCTGGGTCGATGGCAATGATGTTGCCGAGATCGAAGGCTTTGGCGGTCTCATATTCTCCGCAGAGGATGTCCACCGGATCGGGGCCCGGGAAGTCGCCCGCCGCGCGGTCGCACATGCCCTGCGCAACTGCGATCGGCTCTATCTCACCATCGATGTCGATGCGCTCGACTCCGGCTTCCTGCCCGGCACCGGCTCCATCGTGCATAGCGAGATCACCTGCCGACAATATCTCGACCTTCTCGAAGTCTTCGCTGAGGCGCCGCTCTGCGGCATCGATATGGTCGAGGTTTCTCCGCCGCTTGATCCCTCCGGGCGGTCCGAAGCGATCGCCGCGCAATTGTTGTTTGAAGTCCTCCGCCCTCGACTCGTCGTTAAGGGGGGCCTGCCAGCATGAGCGTCTTTCCGAACCTGATTGCCGGCGAAGCCGCGCCCGTCCTTGAGGCGATGCGCAACATCAATCCGTCCGACACGCGCGATATCATCGGCGAGTACGCCATAGCCTCCTGCCAAGACGTGGAGACGGCGATTGCGGCGGCCGCACAGGCTTTCCCGCTCTGGTCACGGACAAATGCCCTGCAGCGTTTCGAGATCCTTGACCGGATCGGTACGGAGGTTGGTGCGCGCTCAAGCGAGATCGGGGACATGCTGGCGCGTGAGGAAGGCAAGACGCTGAAGGAAGCCACCGCAGAGGTTCTGCGCGCCGGACAACTGTTCAAGTTCTTCGCTGCCGAAGCCTACCGAGCCAATAGCGAGGGCCTGCCTTCGGTCCGCGATCAGATCGGGTTGGCCGTGACGCGCGAACCAATCGGCGTGGTCGGTGTCATCACGCCATGGAACTTCCCGATCGCCATTCCTGCCTGGAAGATTGCGCCCGCGCTCGCCTATGGCAACACCGTGGTGTTCAAGCCGGCCGAGCTTGTCCCGGGCTCGGCCTGGATGCTGGCCGACATCATCAACCGCTCCGGGCTTCCCAAAGGCGTGTTCAACCTCGTGATGGGACACGGATCGGTCGTTGGCGACGCCATCGTCTCGTCGCCGACGGTCGCGGGCGTCTCCTTCACGGGATCGACCCGCGTGGGAAAGGCGATTGGCCACGCACTCTTCGAACGCGGTGCCCGGATGCAGCTTGAAATGGGCGGAAAGAACCCGCTGATCGTTCTGGATGATGCTCCGCTGGAGCTAGCTGTCGACTGCGCCCTGCAGGGTGCGTTTTTCTCGACCGGCCAGCGCTGTACAGCCTCGTCCCGGCTGATCGTGACGCCCGGCATCCATGATGCCTTTGTCGCGCGTCTGATCGAGCGCATGAAAGCGCTCGCCATCGGCGATGCGCGGGACCCGGGGACCGACATTGGTCCTGTTGTCTCGGAGGCCCAGTTGGCGATCGATGAACGCTACCTGGAGATCGGCCGGATGGAGGGGGCTTGCCTTGCCCATGGCGGCGAGCGCCTGAACCGAAAGACGCCTGGCCACTACCTCAACCCTGCCTTGTTCACACAGACGACCAACGGGATGACGATCAACCGCGATGAAATCTTCGGCCCCATCGCGGCCGTCATCCCGGCTCGTGACTATGACGAAGCACTCGCCATCTCCAATGACACCGAGGCGGGGCTTTCCAGCGGGATCGTAACGCAAAGCGCGAAAATCATCCGTCACTTTCGCGACCACGCCGAAGCAGGCATGATTCAGGTCAATCTGCCGACGGCGGGCATGGATTTCCACGCCCCTTTTACTGGCCGAAAACAGGCCGGATATGGTCCTGCCGAAAAGGGCAGTTATGCACGCGACTTCTTCACAGCGGTCAAAGTCACGCATGAACGCTTTGTCTAGTGCCCGAATTTGAAATCAGGAGCGATCAACTGATCGGAATTGCCATGTCCAATGATTCACTTCTTCGTGCCGATGGCCGGCCCGACGACCGAATGGGTGTCGATGCGGTCGAACGAGCCCTCAGCCTACTCGATGCCCTCGGCGCGGTAGAGACGCCGCTCTCGCTTAAGGAACTGGCGCTCAAGACCGGATTGTCCAAAGCGACGATCTTGCGGCTGACAGTCTCGCTGGAGCGCTTTGGCTATGTTGGCCGCAGCCTTGCCGGGGCCTACCAGCTCGGCCCGACCCTCTGGCGGCTGGGCTCGGTCTTCCGGCAGAACCTTGAACTGGAGCCAGTTATCCGACCTGCCATGCAGGCACTGGTGTCGTTGACCCAGGAAAGCGCGTCGTTCTGGATCCCGCGCGGGGAGGAGCGCATGTGCCTGTTTCGCCAGAACTCACCCCGCAGTGCGCGCTCCCATGTCGAAGAAGGTGAGAGTTCGCCAATCGGCAAAGGCTCCGGAGGCCATATCGTGGCCTACTATCTCGGAATGCCGACACGTTTCTCCGAGGAGATCTGCTCCGAAGGTGTTGTCGCCACGCTTGGCGACCGGGACCCGGATGTCGCCAGCGTTTCGGCCCCCGTGTTGGGTCCGAACCGCGAGTTTGTCGGGGCCTTGACGCTGGCCGGTATTCTCAATCGGTTTGAAGCTCATGTGCCGGAATACAAGGTGATCGTGAAGCAGGCCGCTGCCTCGATCACGCGCCAGTTGGGAGGCGAGCCGGGTTCTGCTGCAATCCGGCCCGGAGACCGCACTGAATGACCCT
Source organism: Rhabdaerophilum sp. (assembly GCF_046092605.1). NCBI lineage: Bacteria > Pseudomonadati > Pseudomonadota > Alphaproteobacteria > Hyphomicrobiales > Rhabdaerophilaceae > Rhabdaerophilum > Rhabdaerophilum sp. The sequence continues at coordinate 5,652 of NZ_JBJTDY010000161.1, forward strand.
TCCCCTGTCCGGCGTCCGTGTCCTTGATCTGTCGAATGTGCTGGCAGGTCCGTTCTGCGGCTACAATCTGGCGCGCATGGGCGCAGAGGTCATCAAGGTCGAGAACCCGGATGGCGGCGATCTCGCCCGAAAGCTCGGCGCTGATCCGGAGATGGCGAAGCAGCTGATGGGGCTGTCCTTCGTGGCCGTGAATGCCGGCAAGCAGTCGATCACGCTGGATCTCAAGAACGCGGATGGCAAGGAAGCCTTCCTGCGTCTTGTCGAACAGAGTGACGTGGTGCTGGAGAATTTCCGCCCGAAGGTGATGGAGCGGCTGGGGCTCGGCCATGATGTGCTGTCGGCCCGCAATCCGAAGATCATCGCCTGCGCGATCTCCGGC
>NZ_JBJTDY010000162.1:0-15441 GCF_046092605.1 Rhabdaerophilum sp.
GGCCGTTCCGTATCCGTCGAGAGGTTTGCACGTGATCCAGAAGAATTGGCAGGAACTGATCAAGCCGAAGAAGCTCGAGGTCACCCCGGGCGACGATGCCGGCCGCGTGGCGACCGTCGTGGCCGAGCCGCTCGAGCGCGGTTTTGGCATGACGCTCGGCAATGCGCTGCGTCGCGTTCTGCTGTCCTCGCTGCAAGGCGCGGCGGTCACCGCGATCCATATCGATGGTGTGCTGCACGAATTCTCCTCGATCTCCGGCGTCCGCGAGGACGTGACCGACATCGTGCTGAACGTGAAGGACATTTCGCTCAAGATGGGCGGCGATGGCACCAAGCGCCTCATGCTTCGCAAGCAGGGTCCCGGCGTCGTGACCGCCGGCGATATCGGCGTGACCGGCGACATCCAGGTCCTGAACCCGGAACTTGAGATCTGCACGCTCGATGACGGCGCCGAGATCCGCATGGAACTCCATGTCACCGGCGGAAAGGGTTATGTCCCGGCCGAGCGCAATCGTCCGGAAGACGCCATGATCGGCCTCATCCCGGTTGACAGCCTGTTCTCCCCGGTGCGCAAGGTTTCTTATCGCGTCGAGAACACCCGGTCGGGCCAGATCCTCGATTACGACAAGTTGACCATGACCATCGAGACCGATGGTTCGGTGAGCCCGGAGGATGCGCTCGCTTTCTCGGCGCGCATTCTGCAGGACCAGCTCGACATCTTCCTCAATTTCGAGGAGCCGAAGAAGCAGGAGGCCGCTCCGGCCATTCCGGATCTCGCCTTCAACCCGGCCCTGCTGAAGAAGGTCGACGAGCTCGAACTTTCGGTCCGTTCGGCGAACTGCCTGAAGAACGACAACATCGTCTATATCGGCGACCTCATTCAGAAGTCGGAAGCGGAGATGCTCCGCACCCCGAATTTCGGCCGCAAATCCCTCAACGAGATCAAGGAAGTTCTCGCGCAGATGGGCCTGCATCTCGGCATGGAAGTGCCGGGCTGGCCGCCGGAGAACATCGAAGATCTCGCCAAGCGCTTCGAAGAGCATTACTGAGCCTTTTCCGCCTCCCGGTCGCGGAGGCGGGACAATCAAGAAACGCAGCCATTCCTTGACACGGTGGCTGGCTGAAATGGAGTAAGGTCCATGCGTCACGGTTTCCGCGGTCGTCGCTTCTCGCGCACCTCCAGCCATCGCAAGGCGATGTTCGCCAATCTTGCGCAGGCTCTCATCAATCACGAGCAGATCGTCACCACGCTGCCCAAGGCGAAGGATCTTCGTCCGGTCGTCGAAAAGCTCGTGACGCTCGGCAAGAAGGGCGATCTCACTGCCCGCCGCCAGGCGATTGCCGAACTGCGCGACGCGGAACTCGTGAAGAAGCTCTTCGATGTGCTCGCCCCCCGCTACGCTTCGCGCAACGGTGGCTATACGCGCGTGCTGAAGGCCGGCTTCCGCTACGGCGATTCCGCTCCGATGGCCGTGATCGAGTTCGTGGATCGTGATGTCGATGCCAAGGGCAAGGCCGACAAGGCCCGTGCCGCCGAGAAGGCTCCCGCCGAAGCGGCCTGATGCGCTGACCCTTCCAGGGTGATCAAGGCGGCCTCGGCCGCCTTTTTCGTGCCCGGATCATCCCTTGGCGCTGGTTTCGCGCAGGCGCTGCGCCTCGTGCATGGCGCAGGCGATGATGCGGTCGAACGGAAAATCGAGGCGGTCGGGCGGGCTCGGTTTTATCATCGGTGAGAGCGGCAGGTTGTAGAGGGGTTCGACCGTTGACCCCATCGTCCATTCGCCGAAGAGCCTCTCGCGGGCCACGCGAATCTCGACCAGCCGCACATTCGTGTGCCGGTGATCGAACAGGATGCGTCGGAACAATCCTGTGATGGCCGCGGCTTCTCCCTCGAGTACTTGCGCGAACCAGTCGCCACCGACCAGCAGGAAGCCGCTGAGACCGGCTTGACTGTTGTGCCTCCGGGCCGTTTCAAGAATTTGCGCGATATGAAGCGATCCCGCTTTCGATGCTGGATCAAAGGTCGCGGAACTGGTGTAGACAAGCTGAGTGATCAATCGGCAGATTCTCTCCCTGGCACAACCGTGGCATGTTCAAGGTTATGAAGTCATGAAGGGCACAACCTGTAGATTAGGGTGTTGGCGGATTTTTTCCGCATTGCTGGTCCTGGCTTGCCTCGGTATGGGGCAGGCCCATGCACAGGGTCCTCTGGATTTCCTGCGCCGTGGCGAGGCCCGCCCGCCCGCGAGCAAGGCCGAGATCAGCCTGTCCTTCGCGCCGGTGGTAAAGAAGGTCGCGCCGGCAGTGGTGAACATCTACGCTTCCCAGCGCTCGAATCGCGCGCGCAACCCGTTCGAGGGCGATCCTTTTTTCGAGCGCTTCTTCGGCGGCGCGCCGGAGCGCGCGCGTCAGTCCGTTGGCTCGGGCGTGATCCTCGCCAAGGATGGCCTCGTGGTCACCAACAACCATGTCATCGAGGGAATGAACGAGATCAAGGTCTCGCTGGCCGATCGTCGGGAATATGAGGCGAGCCTGGTTCTCCGGGACCCCAAGACCGATCTCGCCGTGCTGAAGCTGAAGGGCGGAGCGGATTTCCCCTTCCTCGATCTTGGCAATTCCGATGAACTCGAGGTGGGCGATCTCGTGCTCGCCATCGGCAACCCCTTTGGCGTGGGACAGACCGTGACGCAGGGCATCATCTCGGCGGTGGCGCGCACCCAGGTCGGGATTTCCGATTACCAGTTCTTCCTGCAGACCGATGCTGCCATCAATCCCGGCAATTCCGGCGGAGCACTGGTGGATATGGCGGGTCGCGTGATGGGGATCAATACGGCGATCTTCTCGCGTTCCGGCGGTAGCCACGGCATTGGATTTGCGATTCCCGCCAATATGGTGGTGGGCGTTCTGGCCAGCGCACGCGAGGGCGGCGGCGTGGTGCGCCGGCCCTGGTTCGGCGCGTCGTTGCAGCCGGTGACGCCGGAACTGGCGGAAACGCTGGCGCTCTCGCGCCCCGTCGGCGCCCTTGTTGCGAATCTTGTGCCCGGTGGCCCCGCCGAGGCGGCGGGCCTGCGTCGCCTGGATGTCATTACCAAGGTCGATGGCCATGCGATCGATGATCCCGATGGCTTCGGCTTCCGCTTTGCGACAAGGCCCGTGGGCGGCACGGTGAAGATGGTGATCCTGCGCGCGGGCAAGACGCAGGAGGTGACCGTGGCGCTGAAGGGCGCGCCGGAAGTGCCCCCGCGCCAACCGGTGACGGTTGCCGCTGCCTCGCCGTTTCGTGGCCTCACGGTTGTGAACAACTCGCCCGCCACGCGGGAGGAATTCTCGGTCAGCGGCATGGATGACGGGGTGATCGTGAGCGCGGTCGAGGCCGGCTCCACGGCCGAGCAGGTCGGTTTCCAGCCGGGCGACGTGCTGCTGGCGATCAACGGCCAGCGCCTGTCGGACACGGCCTCGCTGGACCGTGCCGCGCGCAGCCGCACCTCTCTGTGGCGCATCGTGTTCAATCGCGACGGGCAGACGCTGACCACGACCCTCGGCGGCTGATTATGGAAGCGCCCGCGCGGCCCCTCGCGGATCGCCTGCGCCCGCGCGATGTGGGCGATCTCGTCGGGCAGGAGCACCTCACCGGCGAGGGCGGTGCCATCGCGCGCCTGCTCGAAGCGCCAGACCTTCCCTCGCTGATCCTCTGGGGTCCGCCGGGCACGGGCAAGACCAGCTTCGCCCGCGCGCTCGCCGCAAGCCGCCCGGCCTATGCCTTCGAGCCGATCTCGGCGATCTTCTCGGGTGTCGCCGACCTCAAGAAGGCCTTCGAGGCCGCGCGCCTGCGCTGCCAGACGGGGCAGGGCACGCTGCTTTTCGTGGATGAGATCCACCGCTTCAACAAGGCGCAGCAGGATAGCTTCCTGCCGGTGATGGAGGATGGCACCGTCACGCTGATTGGCGCCACGACCGAAAATCCCAGTTTCGCGCTGAATTCCGCGCTTCTTTCCCGCGCGCGCGTGCTTACCTTCCGCGCGCTGGATGAGGCGGCGCTGGAGCTGCTTCTCGCGCGCGCCGAAGCGAATATGGGCGAGCCCCTGCCGCTGACAGCGGCGGCCCGCTGCGCGCTGCTCGGCATGGCCGATGGCGATGGCCGCGCGATCCTCACGCTCGCCGAGGATGTCTGGCGGGCGGCGAAACCCGGCGAGGTGATGGATGAGGCCGCGCTCGCGGCGGCCCTCCAGCGTCGCGCCCCGCTCTACGACAAGGCGGAGGAGGGGCATTACAATCTCGTCTCCGCGCTCCACAAATGCGTGCGCGGTTCTGATCCTGATGCCGCGCTCTATTATTTCTGCCGCATGGTCGAGGCGGGAGAAGATCCACGTTTTCTCGCGCGGCGCCTGGTGCGGATGGCTGTCGAGGATATCGGCCTCGCCGACCCGCAGGCGCTGATCCATGCCCGCGCGGCAGCAGATGCTTTCGAACAACTCGGTTCACCCGAAGGTGAACTCGCGCTGGCCAATTGCGTTCTCTATCTTGCGACAGCGCCGAAATCGAATGCAGCTTATGTCGCCTTCAAGGCCGCGAGCCGGGTCGCGAAGGATGCGGGATCCCTGATGCCGCCGAAGACCATTCTCAACGCGCCGACCAGGCTGATGAAGAACGAGGGCTATGGTTCGGGCTATGCCTATGACCATGATGAGCCGCATGCCTTCTCAGGGCAGGATTATTGGCCGGAAAAGCTGGGCCGCCAGAATTTCTACCGGCCGCCCGAACGTGGCTTCGAGCGCGAGATCCTGAAGCGGCTGGAATTCTGGGAGCGTCTGCGGAGGGAGCGCAGAGGTGAATGAGCGGGCGCGTCCTTGCCGGTGAAACCTCGCGTTCTCATCGTGATGGGGATCATCCCACCGGCTGCCGGCCGAGCCGGTGGCCGCATCCTGGCTCGCCTTTGCGAGGATCGCGAGGGCGTCGTTCCTGCGCGGTGCCTCGAACCGGGCCCGCTTCGGCTTGCTTCATCGCGTGAAGCGGGAGTCCGTGTTCAACGCTTGCCGCCCGCTTCTTCGCCTGTCACAAGGGCCGGATGCAAACGGCTTTTCTCATCTTTCTCGGCGGGGGAGCGGGTTCCGTGCTGCGCTGGCTCACGGGGCTGGGCGCGACGCGGCTGTTCGGCACGGGCTTCCCGATGGGGACGTTGGCCGTGAACCTCGTCGGCTGCTTTCTGATGGGCCTTCTGGCGCGCCTGCTCCTGCCGGCTGATGCGGGCGGGGTGGATGCGCGCTTCCTGCTGATGACGGGCGTGCTCGGGGGCTATACGACCTTCTCCGCTTTCGCGCTGGAAGCCGCAGGCCTGTGGATGCGCGAGGCGAGCGGCCTGGCGCTGGTTTATGTCGGCCTGTCGGTGATGGGATCGCTGGCGGCTGTGGCGCTTGGGCTGTGGCTCGGCGCGGGATGGGCGAGGTAATCATGGCAGGAGATTCATGGCAGGAGAATCATGGCCGGCGTTACAACCCGTCACGTGAAGGACGATGAAACCGGGATGCGGCTTGATCGCTGGTTCAAGGCGCATTTCCCGGATCTCGCTTTTGGTCACCTTCAGAAGCTGCTTCGCACCGGGCAGGTGCGGGTCGATGGCGCGCGCGCCAGGGCCGAGACGCGCATCGAGCCGGGGCAGGTGATCCGCATCCCCCCGATGCAGAAGCCCGAACTCCTGGAAGCCCCGCGCGATGGCATCCGCGAGGCCGGCCCAAAGGGCGGGGATACCCGCATCTCCGCGCCGAAGGGCGAAGCGACTGCGCGCCCCGTTTCCAGCCGGAAAATGGCGGATGATCTGGAATTCCTGAAATCCATCATTCTCTATGAAGACCGCGACATGATGGTGCTGAACAAGCCGCATGGCCTCGCGGTGCAGGGTGGTTCGGGCACCACGCGGCATGTCGACGGCCTTCTGGAGGTGATGCGCGACAAGGATGGCCAGAAGCCGCGCCTCGTGCACCGCCTCGACAAGGATACCGCTGGCTGCCTGATCATCGCGAAGACGAGGCTTGCGGCCTCCACGCTGGCCGCAACGTTCCGCTCGCGCGCGGCACGAAAGATCTACTGGGCGCTCTGCTCCGGCGTCCCGCGCGTGAAGCAGGGCCGTATCTCGACCTGGCTCGCCAAGGGCGAGGACGAATATGGCGACCAGAAGATGAAGGTCGCCCGGCACGGTGACGAGGGCGCCGATCACGCGCTGACCTATTATGCCGTGGTGGAAACGGCGGGCCAGAAGCTCTCCTGGCTGTCGCTGAAGCCGGTGACGGGGCGCATGCATCAGCTGCGCGTGCACGCCGCCGAGATCGGCCATCCGATCATCGGTGATCCGAAATATTTCAACCGCGAGAACTGGGAATTGCCCGGCGGCATTCAGCAGAAGCTGCACCTTCTCGCGCGGCGCATCGTGATCCCCCATCCGCGCGAGAACAAGATGGTGGATGTCTCGGCACCCCTGCCGCCACATATGCAGCAGAGCTGGAACCTGCTTGGCTTCGATACCTCGAGCTATGACCCGATCGAGGATGCTCCGGAGAAGTGAGCCGCTGCAGCGGCCCACAACCTGGCCCACAGCTTCACGCTAGAGCATCCGCCCGCCAAGTGGATACCGGTTGGCGGAAAAAGCGGATGCGAAAACAAGAAGAGTAAGCGCCAGATCTGATTCAATCAGATCGGTTTGCGCTCTAAGCCGCGCGGCCGAAACTCGCCTCTGCGCGCCAATCCGGGTCGCAGGAGGTGGAGAGGAGCGGAGGACCGATCTCTTGGTTCGAGAGAATTTTCTTTCAACATGGCTTTGAATGGTATTTTGTTCTGAAACAAAGTTCCTGATTGGAAAAATCATGTTGATCGATAGGTTTGGGCATGGCGCGATCCGGCTTTTCCGCCCGGAGCCATCCTGTCCAGGATTTCAGATCGGCGTCATGTTCCGGTGAAATCCGCTTCGGCAGGATGGGGATCGGTTCTTTTGATCATCATCACTCGAAGGGGGTAATCCATGACGATGAATTCCGTGTTGCGCAAAGCGGCTCTCGGCGCGAGCCTCACCATTCTGATGGCCGGTTTCGCGCTGGCGCAATCCGCCCCGCCTGCACCGGCACCCGCCGCGCCGGCGATGACCCAGCGCCAGATGATGGAGGCTTGCAGGGCCGAAGTCAGCCGTGAACTGCGCGGGCCGGAGCGCCGCGACGCCCTGCGCCAATGCGTGGAGAAAAAGCGCGAGAGCGCAGGGCTCGACCGCCGTGAGGATCGGCGCGCCGGGCGCGAGGCCCGCCGCAGCGAGCACCGCGCGCAGATGCAGGAATGCCGCAGGGAATTCGCCGAACAGAAGCTGACCGAAAAGGAACGCCGCGACGCGGTGGAGGGTTGCCTCGCGAAAAAGGACCCGCATTTCGCGAAGATGGTCGAATGTCGCAAGCAGTCGGAGGAAAAGAAGCTGGAGCACGGCTCCCGCGCGTTCCACAAGGCCATGCGCGATTGCATGGGGCCGCGGCGCGGCTGAGGCTGGAAACCAACGGGGGAAGCGTGTAAGCGGCCGGGATGGCCAATCGCACGCTTCTCCTGTTCGACCTCGATGGAACCCTGCTCGAGTCCGCCGAGATGATCCTCGAATGCCAGCGCCTGGCCTTCACGGCCATCGGGCTGCCGGTGCCCTCGCGCGAGCGGGGGCTTTCGATTGTCGGGCTCTCGCTGCGCGAGGCTTTCGTGGAACTCGTGGGCGAGCATGGCCCGGTGGAGGAACTGGCCGAGGCCTATCGGCAATCCTTTCACGCGCTTCGCACGCAAGGCGCGGAGCTGGAACGGCTGTTCCCCGGCGTGAAGCCCTTGCTTGCCGAGCTGGCCGCAAGCGAGCCACATTGCCTTGGCATCGCCACGGGCAAATCGCAGCGCGGCGTGCGGGCCGTGCTCGGGAGCTATGGCTGGGAGGGTGTCTTTCGCACCATCCAGACCTCGGATGACGCGCCATCGAAGCCCCATCCCGGCATGATCGAGAATGCCTGCCGGGAGACGGGCATCGCGCCCGAGCGCACCGTGATGATCGGCGACAGCTCCTTCGACATGAAGATGGCGAAGGCCGCCGGAGCCCATGCCATTGGCGTGAGCTGGGGCTTCCAGGGCGTCGATCTCCTGCGCGAGACGGGTGCCAACGAGATCGTCGAGGATATTGACGCCCTGAGCACGGCGATTGCCCGTTTCGGCTGAGACGATCGCACCGGGTGACAGGCGCGCGCGGTTTGGCTATCCCCTGAGCCATGAGCAACGATTTCATCCGCGACTGGTTCGATGGGGGGCGAGACCCCGCGCAGGATGATCCCGTCCGCGCGGCCCGTCTCGGCATGAAGCCGCCCCTGCCGAAGCGCTTCTACGGGGATGTGAGCATCGGCGAGGTTGGCGGGCGTCACGCGGTGTTGCTCGATGGGCGGCCGGCGCGCACCAGGGGCAAGGCTATTCTCGCTGGCCCGAATCTTGCCGTTGCCGAACTGCTTGCGGCGGAATGGGCGGCGCAAACCGCCGAGATCAACCCCGCGACCATGCCCGCGACGCGCATCGTGCATGCCGCGCTCGATTCCGTGGCGCAGGCCATGGATGAGGTGCGGGCGGATATCCTGAAATATGCGGCCTCCGATCTTGTCTGCTATCGCGCGGGGGATCCCGTGCGGCTTGTGGAGCAACAGAAGCAGCATTGGGACCCTGTGCTGGCGCATATCCGCGCGCGTTACGGCGCGGGTTTTCTTCTGTCGGAGGGAATCACCTTCGTGAACCAGCCGGGGGAATCGCTGGAGCGGCTTTCGCCGCGGCTTTGGGCCGTGAGCGAGCCGATCGCGCTTTCCGCGCTGCACGTGCTCACCACGGTTTCCGGCTCCGCGCTCATCGCGATTGCGGTGGCGGATGGCGCGCTTGATGCTCGGGCCGGTTTCGATGCCGGCGAATGCGATGCCGATTACGAGGCGAGCGTCTGGGGCATCGACGAGGAGACGGCGGAGCGGCGTGCCCTTCGCCTCACGGATTTCAAGGCCGCGACGGCGCTTCTGCTTGCGATGGGAGGCTAGGATGGGCATGGCGAGGCGGATCATTCTTCACCTCGCATTGCTGGCTATCATGCCGGTTGCACGCGCGCAGCAGCCGGATGCGAGCGCGGCAGATTGCAGCGATCTCGGGAGACGCTTCGAACGGCTGGTCGCGGTTTACATCGACGCGGCCAGCGTGATGGTCAATGAGGCGGGCAACATTCCCAAAGCGCTGGAAATGGCTCGCAAGCGCGCTGTCGCGGGCGATGTGCAGGCCACGGTTCCCATGACGGGCCTTCCTTGGCTGATGCGCTCCCATGCCGATCGCTACACGGTGGCGAGCGTGCGGCAGATCTGCACGCTGGCGGAGCGCAACCGATTGCCGATCCACATCGCGACCTGCGCCTATTTCACCGCCTTGAACCCGCTTGGCGAGCGCGAGGGGAAGCGCCAGCTTGTCGAGCGCGGCATCGCGGCTTTCGAGGCTCTCCCGGCGGAGGCCTTGCGCGGAGCCTTTGCACCGGCCCACCTTTCGCAGGATGTCGCCTTCCTCAAGGCCTGCCTCGTGCAGGATCGGGCGAGCGCTTACGACTTATCGCCCGTTTGACGGCCGCGATCGCTTCCGATTATCGCTATTGCCAGTCCGGCCGGGGAGGGCCAGCGCATGAAGCATATTCTCGACAAGCTCGAAGCGCGCCGCGCGGAGGCCCGTCTCGGTGGCGGCGAGAAGCGCATCGCCGCCCAGCACCAGAAGGGCAAGCTCACCGCGCGCGAGCGCATCGAACTGCTGCTCGACGAGCATTCCTTCGAGGAATTCGACATGTTCGTGCAGCATCGCTGCGTGGATTTCGGCATGGACAAGGCCCCGAAATCGCCGGGCGATGGCGTGGTGACCGGATGGGGCACGGTCAATGGCCGTACGGTCTTCGTGTTTGCGAAGGATTTCACTGTTCTCGGTGGCTCTCTTTCGGAGACGCATGCGCAGAAGATCCACAAGGTGCAGGACATGGCGCTGAAGATGCGCGCGCCGATCATCGGGCTTTATGATTCCGGTGGCGCGCGCATACAGGAGGGCGTTGCGAGCCTTGCGGGCTATGCCGAGGTTTTTCGCCGCAATGTGGAAGCCTCGGGCGTCATCCCGCAGATCTCGCTGATCATGGGGCCTTGCGCGGGCGGTGATGTCTATTCGCCCGCCATGACCGATTTCATCTTCATGGTCCGCGAGACCTCCTATATGTATGTCACCGGCCCGGATGTGGTGAAGACGGTGACGAACGAGATCGTCTCCCACGAGGAACTCGGCGGCGCGTCCATCCACACCACGAAATCCTCCATCGCCGATGGCGCCTTCGACAACGACGTGGAAGCCTTGCTGCAGGTGCGCCGGCTCATTGATTTCCTGCCGGCGAACAACCAGGCCGGCAGCCCGGAATGGCCAAGCTTCGATGACCCGGCGCGTGTGGAGAACAGCCTCGACTCGCTCGTCCCCGACAACCCGAACAAGCCCTATGACATCAAGGAACTCATCCTGAAGGTCGTGGATGAGGGCGATTTCTTCGAGGTCGGCGCGAAGCACGCCGGCAACATCGTCACCGGCTTCGGCCGCATCGAAGGCCGCACGGTGGGGTTCGTGGCGAACCAGCCGATGGTGCTCGCGGGCGTTCTCGACAGCGACGCTTCCCGCAAGGCCGCGCGCTTCGTGCGCTTCTGCGACAGCTTCGAAATTCCGATCGTGACCTTCGTGGATGTGCCGGGCTTCCTGCCGGGCACGGCGCAGGAATATGGCGGGCTGATCAAGCATGGCGCAAAACTGCTTTTCGCCTATAGCCAGTGCACCGTGCCGCTCGTCACCTGCATCACGCGGAAAGCCTATGGCGGCGCCTATGACGTGATGGCCTCGAAGCATATCGGCGGCGACGTGAACTATGCCTGGCCCTCGGCGCAGATCGCCGTGATGGGTGCCAAGGGTGCAGTGGAGATCATCTTCCGCGGCGGCACGCCCGAGGAAATCGCCGAGAAGACGAAGGAATACGAGGACCGCTTCATGTCGCCCTTCATCGCGGCCGAGCGCGGCTATATCGACGAGGTGATCATGCCGCATTCCACGCGCCGGCGCATTGCCCGTGCGCTGGCCTTGCTGCGCACCAAGAAGGTCGAGCGGCCCTGGCGCAAGCACGATATTCTGCTCTGAGCGGAACCGGGGCCGCGAAAGCCGCCTGCCCGGCCCGGGGCCTTGATCCAGCGCAGGGAAGGTTCCTGCTTGACATGCGATCAGTGACATGACCGCGCAAGGAGGAGCCCATGTCCCGCAGGATCTCGCCCCTCTCGTCCTTGTCCTGCATCATCCGGCTGACAGAGGAAGGCTCCTCGGTCGCGGTCCGGGATGCGATCACGCTCGCCGCGCCTCGGGATGCGCATCTGCTCGTCACCATCGTCGCCGCGAAGGCCAGCGTTCCTTTTTCGCCCATCGGGGCGGGCTATGTCGGGCCCATGGTCGAGGAGATCAACGAGAAAGTCAGGATCAGAGGTGCCGCGCTGGCGGAATCCTTGCGCGAGAAGCTGCGCCGTGACGGCGTGAATGGCACCGTCCGCCTGATCCTGAACCATGTGGACATCGTCACGGAGGAGGCTGTGCGGCTGGCGCGCGCAACCGATCTCGTCGTGCTCGATCAGCCCGGTGCCGCACTGGACACAAAGGACCTCATTCTGGAGGAGGCCCTGTTCCATTCAGGTCGGCCGATCCTCGTCGCGGTCACCAGGAAGACCATGGCGGTCCATCCAAGGCGGATCGTCGTGGGCTGGGATGGCTCCGCCCACGCCGCCCGTGCCGTGGGTGATGCGCTGGCCCTGTTCCCCAGCATCGAGATGGCGGAAATTGTGTCCGTGGATGGCGAGAAGGATCTCTCGAATGCGCTGCCCGGCGCGGATCTCGCCCGGCATCTTGCCCATAAGGGGGTGACGACGACGCTTGCCTCGCTTTCGGCCAGGGGCACGAGCGTGGGCTCGGTGCTCGATGGCCATGCCATCCGCGCCGATGCCGATCTGATCGTCATGGGCGGCTTCGGGCATTCCCGCCTGCGCGAATTTCTGTTCGGCGGTGTGACGGTGGAGCTGACCGAGGGCGCATCTGTGCCGCTGCTGATCGCCTACTGACGCAGATCGGTCAGCAGCGAGAGCGCCTCGCGGCGCAAGGCGGGCAAAAGCCCGATGAAGCGCAGGGCCAGCGGCAGCTTGAAGAGTTGCCAGCCTGTCGGCCGGGTCACCAGCGTCTCCATGCGTCGGGAAACCGCGAGGCTGGCGCGCGTCCGCGCCACGCGATCGCGCTCCCATCCACGGAAGAGCGTGCGGGATTGCTCATCCCTTCCGGAGGCGAGCACCTTGATTTCCTGACTGGCCACATCGTTGATGATCTCGGTCAGCGTCACCGCATCCTCGATGCCGAGATTCATGCCGCGGCAGCCGAGCGGCAGGTTCTGATGCGCGGCATCCCCGATAATGGCTGCCCGGCCGTTGATGCGGCTTTCGGTGTTGCGCTGCACCGCATCGAACCAGGCTTGCCAGTGAATGCGGCCGGCTTGCCAGTGATCAGGGATCATCTCCCGGACATCCGCCGCGAGGCACATCACCCGGTGCCTGCCATGCCCCATGGGGATGCGGATCAATGTCGGCGCTTGCCTGGCGATGCGGATCTCCATGCGGTTCGGATCGGCTTGCTCGCCGAGATCGATATCGATCATGCTCCATTTCGAAGCCGGGGCGCTGCCCTTCAACTCGAAATCGAGCATCTTGCGCAGATCGGATTGCGCGCCATCGGCTCCGATCAGCCAGGAGACGTGGCAGGTCTCGTAGGCATCGCCGGTCTTGAGCTGGACGTCACCGCCTTGCGGGTTCATCGTCGCTTGCACAAGTTCCGTGCGCCGCTCCACCACGACGCCCATTTCCCGCAAGGCATCCGCCAGAATGCGCTCGGTAAGGTTCTGCGGAACGACCAGCAAGCCCTTGAGCTTGTGCGGGAAGAAATCGAATTCCAGTTGCGCCTTGGGCTTGCCATTGATGGTGAGTTTCATCCCGCGCACAACGTGCCCGACGCCGAGGAGCTTTCCCGCGAGGCCCGTATCGTGCAGCTGCGCGAGCGCATTATGGCTCATCAGCAGCGCGCGGCTCTCCGCGTTCGGGGACGGGTTCCGGTCGATGATGCGCACCGCATGCTTCGCCTGCGCGAGCTTGAGCGCAGCCGTCAGCCCGACCGGACCCGCTCCGACGATGAGCGGCTGTCCGGCTTTCTGCCGGGCGGGTGGTGTGGTCCGGGGTTGCTCGGCCATGGTCGGTCGCTAGCCCGAGTGCCGGATGTCCGGTCGGTGCAGCGCCCGCCAGACCCGCTCGAAATTGCCGCCGGCGAGCATTTCCAGCTCGCGTGTCTTCCATTTGCGGCGGATGAGTTCCGCGAAGATCCTCGGAAAGGTCGAGGCATCCTCGAGGCCCGGCGGCTTCGGTCCACCATACAGATCCGAGCCGATGCCGATGGCCTCGGCCCCGATGAGATTTTTCATGTGGTCGAGGTGGTCGCAAAGCCATTGCACCCCGTCGCGGGTGCCGAAATGGGCGAAGGCGGAACGCTTGGTCTCCTGGTAGGCGGTGCGGTTCATGTCGGGCAAGGCCTTGCCGAACCTGTCCATGGCCGGCCGCATTGCGCTGTAGACCTCCGGCGACAGGAAGACCGGCACGAAGGTGGCCATCACCATGCCGCCGCCATCGGCGATGCGCCGCATCACGTCATCGGGTGCGTTCCGCGGATGCGGGCACAGCGCATGCGCATTGGCATGGCTGATGATGACGGGCCCCGTCGCCACGTCCATCACGGCATGCTGGGACAGCGGGGAAACATGCGCGAGATCGATGATCAGCCCGAGGCGCTCCATCTCGCCGATGATGGCCCGTCCGAATTCGTTGAGCGGCTGCTTGCCGGGCACGTCCGTGGCGCTGTCGATGAAGGGCAGGGTCTCGTTGTGGCAAAGCGTGACGAGCCGGATGCCCATGGCGTGGAACAGCCGCAGATGGGCGAGGTTGTCCACGCCCACAAGGCCCTCCACCGCCTTGAGAAGGCCGATCTTCCCGGCCTTGCGGGCTCGCGCGATGTCGCGTGGCTCCAGCACTGGATGGAAGGCTTCCGGCCAGGCCTGCTCCATCTGGAGCATGACGTCGATCACCTCGAGGCGCGCGCACAAGGGATCGTTCTCGGCGGTCGGAATGAAGGCCGTGAAGATTTGCGTCGCGACCTGGCCCGCGCGGAGCTTCGGAATATCGGTATCATGCTCGGGATGCTCTCGCGCCAGATCCCAGACCCGCGCGTCACCCCGGGCGTCGCGGTGGCGCCAGATGACATAGGGGAGATCATTAGGCCCGTCGACGAGGCGGGTGCGTTCGAGCAGCCGCGCGGCCCGGTTCTCGGCCGAATATGCCATGTGTGCGATTCCTGCTTGCACTCCCCAGCCTTCTTTTCGCATGCGGGGGGGCAGGCTGCAAATCGGGAAATCACGCGCGCTCGAGGGCGTTCCACTGGGTCTCGTTCACGTTTTCTTGAGGCGAAACGATTCACCGGCCGCAAAACAGCCCGATTTCCGCAAGGTTTGCGCAACAATTGCAGCGCCATTCTTGGCAGGACGAGAGGCGCGAAGCCTCCGCAGGGAAGACGACAAACAATCGGCGCGGCGGGGATCGGTGATCGCATCCGCCGCCATTCGGGAACCGGGAGCCGCGCCTTGCCGCGCCGTCTCCTGAATAAGGCAAGGGAGCCGGAAATGGCGAGCCCCGCGAAATTCGAACCGAGCGCCGTTCTGGAGGCGCTTGCGCCCGCATTGCATCACGAGTTGCATCTCGATCCCCGCGGCTCTGGGGCGGTCGGCTCGCGCGAGGAAGCGGAATATCTGCTCATGCTCGATCATTCCGGCGCCGAATCGGGTCCGGAATGGCGCGCCTTCCTCATCGAGGCGCTGGTGGGCTTTCTCGTCTGGCAGCGCCAGCCCTTCGGCGAAATGAGCGAGACCGATCTTGAATGGTTCCTCGGTCTCGTGGCCGATGCGCCATCGCCTGCGCTGCCGGCTCTGCTGTTCGCGCTGGTTCGCGAGTTGAACGATGCGCCGGAGCGCCTGATGGTGCTGGCATTGAAGCATGCCGAGGGGCGAACTCTCTAAATTCCGGCCCGCGACACCGGGCCTCTGCGCGCTCCCGGCTCGACCAAGGTTGAGCTGTTGCACGGATTTACCACCGCCCCGGCAGGGTCTCCCCCGCCCGTTCCGACGGGTCTTATGGGAATGCGGGGCGGTGGTAAATCCGTGCAACAGCTCAACCTTGGTCGAGCCGGGAGCGCGCAGAGGCCCGGTGTCGCGGGCCGGAGTTTAGAGAGTTCGCCCCTCGGCATGCTT
>NZ_JBJTDY010000163.1:0-16250 GCF_046092605.1 Rhabdaerophilum sp.
ATCCTACGCGATATCATACCGTTATGCTACATCCGCCAACCCAAAATCAGCCCCCTCATGAATAAGACGGGCTAACTCCCTTGCCTTTTCCTCCGTTCGGCCGTAGGGACAGCGCCTTCATCGGGCGTGCCCGGTGATCAAAGCCGTGGCAGGCGGTTCCTCTCTCCTTGGTTCCCGGGAGGGCGGACATCAAGCCCCACCACGGTCCATTCACGGAACCTGTAACGCGGTTGCCCCCGAGGCTCTCGCGTCGCCGGTTCATCTGGAGAGAACGATGGCCAAGAAAATCATCGGCTTTATCAAGCTGCAAATCCCGGCTGGCGATGCCAAGCCGGCCCCGCCCGTTGGTCCGGCACTCGGCCAGCGCGGCCTGAACATCATGGAATTTTGCAAGGCGTTCAATGCCAAGACCGCGCAGTTGGAGAAGGGCACGCCCATCCCCGTGATCATCACCGCCTTTGCCGATCGCTCCTTCACCTTCGAGATGAAGCAGCCGCCGGTGACCTTCTTCCTGAAGAAGGCGGCGGGCCTGAAGCTCGGCAAGAAGCCGGCCTCCGGCTCGAAGACGCCGGGCAAGGGCGCATTCGTCGGCAAGGTGACCGAAGCGCAGCTGCGCGAGATCGCCGAGAAGAAGATCGTCGACCTCAACTGCGACACGATCGACAGCGCGGTCGCGATGATCCGTGGTTCGGCCCGCGCCATGGGCCTGGAAGTGGTTGGGTGAGCGCCATGAGCAATGTGAAGAACGCACCGAAGCTCGCCAAGCGCGTCGCCAAGACCCGCGAAGGCGTTGATCGCACCAAGCTCTACGGCCTCGACGAAGCTGTGAAGATGGTGAAGGACCGCGCGAGCGCGAAGTTCGATGAGACGATCGAGATCGCCATGAATCTCGGCGTTGATCCTCGCCATGCCGACCAGATGGTCCGCGGCGTCTGCAACCTGCCGAATGGCTCGGGCCGCACGGTGCGCGTTGCCGTCTTCGCCCGCGGCGCCAAGGCCGATGAGGCGAAGGCCGCGGGTGCCGATATCGTCGGCGCGGACGACCTCGTGGAAACGATCAATGGCGGCACGATCGATTTCGATCGCTGCATCGCGACCCCGGACATGATGGGCCTTGTCGGCCGTCTCGGCAAGGTTCTCGGCCCGCGCGGCCTGATGCCGAACCCGCGCGTCGGCACGGTCACGATGGACATCGCCGGCGCGGTTAAGGCCTCCAAGGGCGGCGCCGTCGAGTTCCGCGTCGAAAAGGCCGGCATCGTGCATGCCGGCATCGGCAAGGCCTCGTTCGACCAGGTCAAGCTCGCCGAGAACATCCGCGCCTTCGTGGATGCGGTGAACAAGGCGAAGCCGTCCGGCGCGAAGGGCACCTATCTCCAGCGCATCGCGATCTCCTCGACGATGGGCCCGGGCGTGAAGGTGGAAGTCGCTTCCGTGGTGGGCGGCGGCCAGCAGTAACCGGCCTGCGGCCAGAACAATCCAGGCCCCGCGCGCAAACGCGGGGCTTTTTTCGTTCTGGTCCCGGTCTTGACGCCTTGTCGATCCCGGGAAAGGCAAGGCAGCCGGATCAGGGGGCGATGGCCCTGCATTGGGGCGAAGCGGAGGGGCGGGATCACCTTTCCGAAATTTGTCAAGACCCCCCTTGCGTCAAAGGGGACAAGTCTTTAAAAGCCGCTTCTCGCCTTGGAGGGGGAGTGCCTGTCACGACTCCTTCTTGCTGTTGCCAATCGTGGCAAAACGCTGCGTGTAGAAGCCGGGTCGCCGGTTTTCGAAAGCGGGGCGATCCTGTCCGAGACTGCAGGTGCGCTCGCCAACAGAATGAATTTCCGATCACTCCTCGCTTCGGCGGCCGGGTGCGGGATTTTACTGGGGCGGCCATAATCCGGTTCCTTCCGCGAGGAAGAACCAACACCGGCCAAGCCGATCGCCGGTTGGGGGCCTGCATAGATGGGGAAGGGGATTTGCTGGCACCTGGGAGCAAGGCTCCGCAGGGCGCTGGCGGGTTTCGTTTCTCGGCCTTGGGTATGACGCGGTCTGGTCCGTGGCGTTCCGAGGGGACAGGCGAGCCATCTGGCTTCGCCGAAAGGTGTTTCCGGGTGGCAAGCATGGCAGGGCAGCCTGCCATTGAGCGTCTGGCGCCTGCCCGTCCCGGGAAAGTGCCAGGCAGAGCGTAACCGGGCCGGTGAACCGGCCAATCGGAGAAAGCACGTGGATAGAGCTGGAAAAGAAGTGCTCGTCTCGTCTCTCAACGACGTGTTCAGGAACACGGGCGTTGTGGTCGTGGCGCACTATTCCGGCCTCACCGTGGCGCAGATCCAGAAGCTTCGTCGCGAGATGAAGAAGGCTGGCGCCTCGGTGAAGGTTGCGAAGAACCGCCTCGTGAAGATCGCGCTCGATGGAACCGAAGTTCAGTCCATCACCTCCTACCTCAAGGGCCCGACCATTCTGCTTTATTCGCAGGACCCGGTGGCGGCTCCGAAAGTGGCGATGGCGTTCGCGAAGGAACACGACAAGCTCGTGGTTCTCGGCGGCGCGATGGGCCGGACGGCGCTCAACGCCGATGGTGTGAAGGCTCTGGCCACCATGCCGTCGCTCGATGAGCTGCGCGCGAAGCTCGTGGGCCTCATCCAGGCTCCGGCGACGAAGATCGCGCAGGTTTCCACCGCACCCGCCGCGAAGCTCGCGCGCGTGTTCGGGGCGTATGCCAACCGCGATCAGGCGGCCTGAAGCTGAAAAAACCCGACCGAACCGGCAAGAAGCGTGGCTTTTCCGCCGTTTCGACCCTTGCAAGACACGAAACGAAACCCGAAGTTAAGGACCTGTCCAATGGCTGATCTGTCGAAGCTCGTTGACGAGCTTTCCAACCTCACCGTTCTCGAAGCCGCCGAGCTCGCCAAGATGCTCGAGGAGAAGTGGGGCGTTTCCGCCGCTGCCGCCGTGGCCGTGGCCGCTGCTCCGGCTGCTGGTGGCGCTGCTGCCGCACCGGTGGAGGAGAAGACCGAGTTCACGGTTGTTCTCGCCGCCGCTGGCGACAAGAAGATCGAAGTGATCAAGGAAGTCCGCGCCATTACCGGCCTGGGCCTCAAGGAAGCCAAGGACCTCGTCGAGGGCGCGCCGAAGACCGTGAAGGAAGGCGTTTCCAAGGACGAGTCCGAGAAGTTGAAGAAGCAGCTCGAGGCGGTTGGCGCCAAGGTCGAGCTGAAGTAAGTGCGTCGCCCTGTTTCCGGGTGATCCGGTTTCCATCCCGCGCGGGGGTTTCCCGCGCGGGGTTTTTGGCGTCGGAAGGCCGTGATAGGCCGCAGGAGGGACGTTCCGCCCGAAGACTGGCTGACCTCGCGGGGTCCTGGCACAGTCTTTCGGCCGACCGTTTACACAGACTGGTTTGATTGGCGAGGAACGAGATGGCGCAGGCGATCATGGCTCCGTCGGGTAAGGCGAGCACCCTGGTGGGGCGCAAGCGGATCCGGAAATTTTTCGGAAACATCCGCGAGGCGATCGAGATGCCGAACCTCATCGAGGTTCAGAAGGCATCCTATGATCAGTTCCTCATGGTCGAAGAGCCGAAGGGTGGCCGGCCCGACGAGGGGCTGCAGGGTGTGTTCAAGTCGGTGTTCCCGATTTCGGATTTCTCCGGCGCGTCGCTTTTGGAATTCGTCCGCTACACCTTCGAGACCCCGAAATTCGACGTGGATGAGTGCCGCCAGCGCGGCATCACCTTCGCGGCGCCGCTGAAGGTGACGCTCCGCCTCATCGTGTTCGATGTGGACCAGGACACCGGTGCCCGCTCCGTGAAGGACATCAAGGAGCAGGACGTCTACATGGGCGACATGCCGCTCATGACATCGAACGGTACCTTCATCGTCAACGGCACTGAGCGCGTCATCGTCAGCCAGATGCACCGTTCGCCGGGCGTGTTCTTCGACCACGACAAGGGCAAGAGCCACTCTTCGGGCAAGCTCCTGTTCGCGGCCCGCATCATTCCCTATCGCGGCTCGTGGCTCGATATCGAGTTCGACGCGAAGGACATCGTGCATGCGCGGATCGACCGTCGCCGCAAGATCCCGGTGACGAGCCTGTTCTATGCGCTGGGCATGGATGGCGAGGAAATCCTCTCGACCTTCTATCGCGCGGTGACCTACACCCGCACGAAGGATTCCTGGCGCCTTCCCTATGATCCGGATCGCTTCAAGGGCCTGAAGGCGACGGTGGACTACATCGACGCCGAGACTGGCGAAGTCGTGATCGAGACCGGCCGCAAGATGACCGTGCGCGCGGCCCGCCAGCTTGCCGAAAAGGGCCTGAAATTCCTGCGCGCCACCAACGAGGATCTCGTTGGCCAGCATGTCTCGGAAGACATCGTGAACCGGGAAACCGGCGAGATCTTCGCCGAGGCCGGCGACGAGATTTCCGAGAAGCTGCTGAAGCTCTTCGAGGAAATGGGCGTCAATGAACTCGCGGTTCTCGACATCGACCATGTCAATGTCGGCCCCTATATCCGTAACACCCTCGCGGCGGACAAGAACGAGGCGCGTGAAGAGGCGCTGTTCGACATCTACCGCGTGATGCGTCCGGGCGAGCCGCCGACCATGGACACGGCGGAAGCCATGTTCCACTCGCTGTTCTTCGACGCCGAGCGCTACGATCTCTCCGCCGTCGGCCGCGTGAAGATGAACATGCGCCTCGATCTCGACGCGGAGGATACGGTTCGCATCCTGCGCAAGGAGGATATCCTTGCGGTGGCGAAGGCGCTGGTCGAACTCCGCGATGGCCGTGGCGAGGTGGACGATATCGACCATCTCGGCAACCGCCGCGTGCGCTCGGTCGGCGAGCTCATGGAGAACCAGTATCGCCTGGGGCTGCTGCGCATGGAGCGCGCGATCAAGGAGCGCATGTCGTCGGTCGATATCGACACCGTCATGCCGCAGGACCTGATCAACGCGAAGCCGGCCGCCGCCGCCGTGCGCGAGTTCTTCGGCTCCTCGCAGCTCTCGCAATTCATGGACCAGACCAACCCGCTCTCCGAGATCACCCACAAGCGGCGCCTCTCGGCGCTTGGCCCGGGCGGCCTCACGCGTGAGCGCGCCGGCTTCGAGGTGCGCGACGTGCACCCGACGCATTACGGCCGCATCTGCCCGATCGAGACGCCGGAAGGCCCGAATATCGGCCTCATCAACTCGCTCGCGACCTTCGCGCGCGTGAACAAATACGGCTTCATCGAGAGCCCCTTCCGCCGCGTGCGCGACGGCAAGGTGACCGACGAGGTCGTCTATCTCTCGGCGATGGAAGAGCAGAAGCACTATGTCGCGCAGGCGAATGTGGCGACGGACGGCCAGGGCCGCCTGACCGACGATCTCATCGTCGCGCGCCATGCGGGTGACGTCATCACCGTTCCGGTCGAGACGGTCGACCTGATGGATGTGTCGCCGAAGCAGCTCGTCTCGGTCGCGGCCGCGCTCATTCCGTTCCTCGAGAACGATGACGCGAACCGCGCGCTGATGGGTTCGAACATGCAGCGTCAGGCCGTGCCGCTGGTGCGTTCGGATGCGCCTTTCGTCGGCACCGGCATGGAATCGGTCGTCGCACGGGATTCCGGCGCGGCGATTGCCGCCCGCCGTTCGGGCGTGGTCGACCAGGTGGATGCGACCCGCATCGTGATCCGCGCGACGGACGAGATGGACCCGGCAAAGCCAGGCGTTGACATCTATCGCATGATGAAGTTCCAGCGTTCGAACCAGTCGACCTGCATCAACCAGCGCCCTCTGGTGAAGCCGGGCGATGTCGTCTCGAAGGGCGATATCATCGCGGATGGCCCCTCGACCGATCTCGGCGATCTGGCGCTTGGCCGCAACGTGCTCGTCGCGTTCATGCCGTGGAATGGCTACAACTTCGAAGATTCGATCCTTCTTTCCGAGCGCATCGTGAAGGAAGACGTGTTCACCTCGATCCATATCGAGGAATTCGAGGTGATGGCCCGGGATACCAAGCTCGGCCCCGAGGAAATCACCCGCGACATTCCGAACGTCTCGGAAGAAGCGCTGAAGAACCTCGACGAAGCCGGCATCGTCTATATCGGCGCGGAAGTGCAGGCGGGTGACATCCTCGTCGGCAAGATCACGCCGAAGGGCGAGAGCCCGATGACGCCGGAAGAGAAGCTTCTCCGTGCGATCTTCGGCGAGAAGGCCTCGGATGTGCGCGATACCTCGCTCCGTGTGCCGCCGGGCGTGCAGGGCACGATCGTGGAAGTGCGCGTGTTCAACCGCCATGGCGTGGACAAGGACGAGCGCGCCCAGGCGATCGAGCGCGAGGAAATCGAGCGTCTCGCGAAGGACCGCGACGACGAGCTCGCGATCCTCGACCGCAACACCTATGGCCGCCTCGCCGACATGATCGTCGGAAAGCCGGGCATTGCCGGCCCGAAAGGCTTCAAGAAGGACACGGACATCACCCGCGAGGCCCTCGATGGCTTCCCGCGGTCGCAATGGTGGCTGTTCGCGGTTCCCGATGACAAGCTCATGGGTGAACTGGAAGCGATGCGGAAGCAATACGACGAAGCGAAAAAGGCGCTCGAGCAGCGCTTCCTCGACAAGGTCGAGAAGCTGCAGCGCGGCGACGAACTTCCGCCGGGCGTGATGAAGATGGTCAAGGTCTTCATCGCCGTGAAGCGCAAGATCCAGCCGGGCGACAAGATGGCCGGCCGTCATGGCAACAAGGGCGTCGTCTCGAAGATCGTTCCGATCGAGGACATGCCGTTCCTGGATGACGGCACGCATGTGGACGTGGTGCTGAATCCGCTCGGCGTGCCCTCGCGCATGAATGTCGGCCAGATTCTCGAAACGCACCTTGGCTGGGCCTGCGCGGGGCTCGGCAAGCAGATTTCGGATGCGGTCAACACCTACATGAAGTCGGGCGATGCCAAGCCGCTGCGCACGAAGATGGAAGATATCTACGGGCAGGACCCGCAGGTGACCCAGCTCACGGATTCCGATCTCGCGGCCACCGCGAAGAATCTTGCGCGCGGCGTGCCGATCGCGACTCCGGTCTTCGATGGCGCGAAGGAAGCGGATATCGAGCAGTATCTGGAAAAGGCGGGTCTCGATCCGTCGGGCCAGGTGACCCTGTTCGACGGCCGCACCGGCGAGCCCTTCGATCGCAAGGTGACGGTGGGCTACATCTACATCCTGAAGCTGCACCATCTCGTGGATGACAAGATCCACGCCCGTTCGATCGGTCCTTACTCGCTCGTCACCCAGCAGCCGCTGGGCGGCAAGGCGCAGTTCGGCGGCCAGCGCTTCGGCGAAATGGAGGTCTGGGCGCTCGAAGCCTATGGCGCCGCCTATACGCTGCAGGAAATGCTGACCGTGAAGTCGGACGACGTGGCGGGCCGCACCCAGGTCTACGAGAGCATCGGGCGCGGCGAGGACACTTTCGAGAGCGGCATCCCCGAGAGCTTCAACGTTCTCGTCAAGGAAATGCGCTCGCTGGGCCTCAACGTCGAGCTTCAGCAGAACAAGATCGTCAACGACAAGCTTCCGCCCGCGGAAGCCGCCGAGTGAGTTCGCCCCGGCGCGGAACCTCCGCGCCACTTGCGGGGAGCGAAGTGTTCTTTGCTCCCTGCGCCCAGCGCCCCGATTTCCATATTTCCGGACGACCGGCCTTCCTCCCCCCGGTGTCCTCAAGGAGAATGTCATGAAGCAGGACGTCATGAACATCTTCAGCCCGGCGGTCAGCCCGCAGGCGTTCGACAACATCAAGATCTCGATCGCCTCGCCGGAGAAGATTCTCTCGTGGTCCTACGGCGAGATCAAGAAGCCCGAGACGATCAACTACCGCACCTTCAAGCCGGAGCGGGATGGCCTGTTCTGCGCGCGCATCTTCGGCCCGATCAAGGATTACGAGTGCCTGTGCGGCAAGTACAAGCGCATGAAATACAAGGGAATCATCTGCGAGAAATGCGGTGTGGAAGTGACGCTGAGCCGCGTGCGGCGCGAGCGCATGGGCCATATCGAGCTCGCCGCGCCCGTGGCGCATATCTGGTTCCTGAAATCGCTGCCGAGCCGCATCGCCCTGCTGCTCGACACCGCGCTGAAGGATATCGAGCGCGTCCTCTATTTCGAAAGCTACATCGTGATCGAGCCGGGCCTCACCCCGCTGAAGCAGTATCAGCTGCTCTCGGAGGACGAGTTCCTGCGCGCGCAGGACGAATATGGCCAGGACAGCTTCACCGGCATGATCGGCGCGGAAGCCATCCGCGAGATGCTGCGTTCGCTCGACCTGCCGAAGATCGCCGGCGACCTGCGCGAGGAAATCGGCCAGACCGATTCCGACCTCAAGAAGAAGAAGCTCGCCAAGCGCCTGAAGATCATCGAGGCCTTCATGCAGTCCGGCAACAAGCCGGAATGGATGATCATGACCGTCATCCCGGTGATCCCGCCGGATCTGCGCCCGCTGGTGCCGCTGGATGGCGGCCGCTTCGCGACCTCGGACCTGAATGATCTCTACCGCCGCGTCATCAACCGCAACAACCGCCTGAAGCGGCTGATGGAACTGCGCGCGCCGGATATTATCATCCGCAACGAGAAGCGCATGCTTCAGGAAGCGGTGGACGCGCTGTTTGACAACGGCCGTCGCGGCCGCGTCATCACCGGCGCCAACAAGCGTCCTCTGAAGTCGCTCGCCGATATGCTCAAGGGCAAGCAGGGCCGCTTCCGCCAGAACCTGCTCGGCAAGCGCGTCGATTATTCCGGCCGCTCGGTCATCACCGTGGGCCCGGAACTGAAGCTGCATCAATGCGGCCTGCCGAAGAAGATGGCGCTCGAGCTCTTCAAGCCGTTCATCTACTCGAAGCTTGATGCCCGCGGCCTCTCCGCCACCGTGAAACAGGCGAAGAAGCTCGTCGAGAAGGAGCGTCCCGAGGTCTGGGACATCCTCGACGAGGTGATCCGCGAACATCCGGTAATGCTGAACCGCGCGCCGACTTTGCATCGCCTCGGCATCCAGGCCTTCGAGCCGGTGCTGGTGGAAGGCAAGGCGATCCAGCTGCATCCGCTCGTCTGCACCGCGTTCAACGCGGATTTCGATGGCGACCAGATGGCCGTGCATGTTCCGCTGAGCCTCGAGGCGCAGCTGGAAGCGCGCGTGCTGATGATGTCGACCAACAACATCCTGCACCCCGCGAACGGCCAGCCGATCATCGTTCCGTCGCAGGACATTGTTCTCGGCCTCTATTACCTCTCCATCATGGCGGATGGCGAACCGGGGCAGGGCAAGGTTTTCTCGAACCTGGCCGAGATCGAGCATGCGCTCGCCGCGAAGGTCATCACCTACCATTCCAAGATCAGGTATCGCTGGGAAGGCATTGACCAGAACGGCAAGCCATATCGCAGGACCTACGAGACAAGCCCGGGCCGCGTGGTGCTTTCTCAGCACCTGCCGAAGCATCCGCTCGTCTCCTTCGACGCCGTCAACAAGCTGATGACGAAGAAGGAAATCTCCGGGATGATTGACGTGGTCTACCGGAGCTGCGGCCAGAAAGAGGCGGTCATCTTCTGCGATCGCATCATGAGCATGGGCTTCTACCATGCCTACAAGGCCGGCATTTCCTTCGGCAAGGATGACATGCTCATCCCCGAGAACAAGTGGGGAATCGTCAACGAGACGCGCGCCTACACGAAGGAATTCGAGCAGCAATATCAGGACGGCCTGATCACGCAGGGCGAGAAATACAACAAGGTCGTGGATGCCTGGGCGAAGTGCTCGGATCGTCTCGCGAACGAGATGATGAACCGCATCTCGGCCGTCCGGAAGGACGATGCCGGCCGCGACAGGCCCGTGAACTCCATCTACATGATGAGCCACTCGGGCGCCCGCGGCTCGCCGACCCAGATGAAGCAGCTGGCGGCGATGCGGGGCCTGATGACCAAACCGTCGGGCGAGATCATCGAAACGCCGATCATCTCGAACTTCAAGGAAGGCCTGACCGTTCTCGAGTATTTCAACTCGACCCACGGGGCCCGCAAAGGTCTGGCCGATACCGCGCTCAAGACCGCGAATTCGGGTTATCTCACCCGCCGTCTCGTGGACGTGGCGCAGGATGCGGTCATCTCCTCGACCGATTGCGGCACCGAGAACGGCATCACGACCCGCGCCATCATCGATGCCGGCAATGTGGTGGCCTCGCTCGCGAGCCGCATTCTTGGCCGCACTGCGGCGGAAGATGTGGTTGATCCTGTCACGCAGGCCGTGGTTATTCCGCGCGGCCGCCTGATGGACGAGAAGGACGTCGCGAATGTGACGGCCGCCGGCGTCCAGCAAGTGAAGATCCGCTCGGTGCTCACCTGCGAGGCGGCGCGTGGCGTCTGCGCGACCTGCTACGGTCGTGATCTGGCGCGCGGCACGCCCGTCAACATGGGCGAGGCCGTCGGTGTCATCGCCGCGCAGTCGATCGGCGAGCCGGGCACCCAGCTCACCATGCGCACCTTCCATATCGGTGGCGCGGCGCAGATCAACGAGCAATCCTCGCTGGATTCGAATTTCGAAGGCACCGTGTCGATCAAGAATCGCCACGTGGCGCGCAATTCGGAAGGCGACCTGATCGCCATGGGCCGCAACATCGTTGTGGCCGTTGTCGGTCCGGACGGTGTCGAGCGCGCCACCCATCGCATCCAGTATGGCGCGAAGCTCAGGGTCGACGAGGGCGACAAGCTCAAGCGCGGCCAGCGCATCGCCGAATGGGACCCCTTCACCCGTCCGATCATCACCGAGGTCGAGGGCAAGATCCGCTTCGATGACCTCGTGGAAGGCTCCTCGATGTCGGAAGCGGTGGATGAATCCACCGGCATCGCGAAGCGCGTCGTCACCGATTGGCGCGGTTCGGCCCGCACGTCGGATCTGAAGCCGGCGCTGACGATCGTCGATGATGCCGGCAAGGTGATCAAGCTGCCGCGTGGCGGCGATGCCAAGTACATGTTGCCGGTGGACGCGATCATCGCGGTCGATCCGGCCGGCAAGGTGAAGGCGGGCGACGTCATCGCGCGCATCCCGACCGAGAGCGCCAAGACGCGCGACATCACGGGCGGTCTGCCGCGCGTGGCGGAGCTGTTCGAGGCCCGTCGTCCGAAGGAAGCCGCGATCATCGCGGAAGTCTCCGGCACGATCCAGTTCGGGCGCGACTACAAGAACAAGCGTCGCGTCTCCATCATCCCGGACGAGGAGGGGCTCGAGCCGATCGAGTACCTGATCCCGAAGGGCAAGCACATCCATCTGCAGGATGGCGACCATGTGGAGAAGGGCGACTTCATCCTCGAAGGCCCGCCGGCACCGCATGACATCCTCGCCGTGAAGGGCGTGGAAGAGCTGGCCGCGTTCCTCGTGAACGAGATTCAGGAAGTCTACCGCTTGCAGGGTGTCAACATCAACGACAAGCACATCGAGGTGATCGTTCGCCAGATGCTCCGCAAATACGAGATTCAGGATCCGGGCGATTCCGATCTCCTGGCCGAGGAGCAGGTGGACAAGCTGGAGCTCGACGAGATCAACGCGATGCTGGCCGAACAGGGCAAGAAGCTTGCGGTGGGCGTGCCGGTTCTCTTGGGCATCACCAAGGCCTCGCTGCAGACCCGCTCCTTCGTGTCGGCGGCCTCGTTCCAGGAGACCACCCGCGTGCTCACGGAAGCGGCGGTCAATGGCAAGGTGGATACGCTGGACGGCCTCAAGGAGAACGTGATCGTCGGCCGCCTGATCCCGGCCGGCACCGGCCAGATCATGAGCCGCATCCGCGAGGTGGCGACCCGCCGCGACGACCTCATCGTTGCGCAGCAGGAAACCGAGGCGCGGACGGCGGCGAACGACGCGGCCCCGGCGCTGCCTGCGGCGGAGTGACACTTGGCCAGGCGTGGGGTGCCGCGCCTGCACGGCTTCGACGAAACAGGGCGGAGGTGACCCCGCCATTTTTCGTATCGCGTTTGGGGCCGGGCTGATCTGCCGCAATCCGGCAGTTGCGGGTTTCGGCTAATCTTTCACCATCTGGTCACGGGCTGCGAGCAGGAGGCGGGCATGGCGAAAAGGATCGTCATCATCCGGGGGCATCCGGACAGCGCTCATACGCATTTCTGCGATGCCTTGGTTGAAGCCTATCGGAGCGGCGCGGAAGCGGCGGGTCATTCGGTCGAGGTGCTCGATCCCGCGACGATGGAGCTGCCCTATCTCCGTTCCGGCCAGGTCTGGAAGCTGCCCGCGCCCCACGAGGATATCCGGCGCGCGCAGGAGGCGATCTTCCGCGCGGAGCATCTGGTGATCGTCTATCCGCTCTGGCTCGGCGACATGCCGGCGCTGCTCAAGTCCTTCTTCGAGCAGGTGAGTTGCAATGGCTTCGTGATGTCGATCGGGCCGGATGGCCGCTGGCTGCAGGGGCTCAAGGGCAAATCGGCGCGAATCATCGTCACGATGGGCATGCCGGCGCTGATCTACCGGCTCTATTTCTTCTCGCATTCGCTCAAGAGCCTCGAGCGCAACATCCTGAAATTCGCGGGCGTCGCGCCGGTGCGCTCGACCCTGATCGGCGCGATCGAGAAGGGCGCGGAATACCGACGGCAATGGCTCGAAACGGTCACGAAATTGGGCCGGGAGGCCGCGTGAGCGAGCCATGCGGTGGGGAGGAAGCGCACATGCGGAGCAAGATGGCGCGACGCGGTAATTTCCGGTTGACTTTCCTCCGGTGCCGAGTCAGAAGCAGGGCATTCGGCAGGCCGTGATCCGTGCATGCTCAGCGCAGCTTTCGCTGAACGAACCGGATCAAACGCTGCCTTTCTAGCGACCTGGAATACAATCGGTCCTGGGCCTTTTCGGCTCCCGGTCTGATCCGGTCATGATCCCGTGGGGTTCGTCTCCGCGCGATCCTCCGTTTCTGCGCCGTTTGGGCCTTGCCTTGGCACGGCCCGAAGGGTGCGGTTTGTGCTTGACCGGACGGCATCGGGTGGCTGGCGGGTGCGAACCTCCCTCGGGAGTCCATTCGGGATGGGCCACACGGCCCGCAAGAGGTCGCCTCGGCGGCCGAGAGATGAAAAGGGCATCGAATGCCGACTATTAGCCAGCTGATCCGGAAGGCCCGGAGCGCGCAGAAGACCCGGGACAAGGCTCCCGCCCTTCAGTCGTGCCCGCAGAAGCGCGGCGTCTGCACCCGCGTCTACACGACGACCCCGAAGAAGCCGAACTCGGCGCTTCGCAAGGTCGCGAAGGTGCGTCTGACGAACGGCTACGAGGTCATCGGCTACATTCCCGGGGAAGGCCATAACCTTCAGGAGCACTCCGTGGTCATGATCCGCGGCGGCCGCGTGAAGGACCTTCCGGGCGTGCGCTATCACATTCTGCGCGGCGTGCTCGATACGCAGGGCGTCAAGGACCGCAAGCAGCGTCGTTCGAAATACGGCGCGAAGCGGCCGAAGTAAGGGGTTATCGACATGTCTCGTCGTCACGCAGCTGAGAAGCGCGAGATCATTCCGGACGCCAAGTTTGGCGATATCGTCGTGACCAAGTTCATGAACGCGGTCATGCACGAGGGCAAGAAGTCGGTTGCCGAGGGCATCGTCTATGGAGCCTTCGACATCATCGAAGCCCGCGCCAAGGCCGATCCGCTGCCGATGTTCAAGCAGGCGCTCGACAATGTCGCGCCGGCGGTGGAAGTGCGGTCGCGTCGTGTTGGCGGTGCCACCTATCAGGTGCCGGTCGAGGTTCGCCCGGAGCGCCGCCAGGCGCTGGCGATCCGCTGGATCATCACGGCCGCCCGCGGCCGCAACGACAAGACCATGGTGGAGCGCCTCTCGTCCGAGCTTCTCGATGCCGCCAACAATCGCGGTGCTGCCGTGAAGAAGCGCGAAGAGACTCACCGGATGGCCGAAGCCAACCGCGCCTTCTCGCATTACCGCTGGTAACCCGTTTCGCGCTGACGAGGATCTGACATGCCCCGCCAATATTCGCTCGAGGATTACCGCAACTTCGGCATCATGGCCCATATCGATGCCGGCAAGACGACGACCACCGAGCGTATCCTTTACTATACCGGCAAGAGCCACAAGATCGGTGAAGTGCACGAAGGTGCTGCGACCATGGACTTCATGGAGCAGGAGCAGGAGCGCGGCATCACGATCACGTCGGCCGCGACGACCGCCTTCTGGCAGGGCCGCGACGGCAAGAAGAAGCGCCTGAACATCATCGACACTCCGGGCCACGTCGATTTCACGATCGAGGTCGAGCGTTCGCTGCGCGTGCTCGATGGCGCGGTCTGCGTTCTGGATTCGAACCAGGGCGTCGAGCCGCAGACGGAGACCGTCTGGCGCCAGGGCGACAAGTACAAAGTTCCCCGGATCGTCTTCGCCAACAAGATGGACAAGACGGGCGCGGATTTCTACAAGTGCCTCGACGACATCGTGAAGCGCCTTGGTGCGAAGCCGGTCGCGATCCAACTGCCGATCGGCGCGGAATCCGATTTCAAGGGCATCATCGACCTCGTTCGCATGAAGGGCGTGGTCTGGGATGACGACCAGCTCGGTGCTTCCTATCGCGACATCGATATCCCGTCCGACATGGTCGAGAAGGCGACGCAATATCGCGAGCAGATGGTGGAAGCCGCCGTCGAGATGGATGACGCCGCGATGGAAGCTTATCTCGACGGCAACGAGCCCGACGAGGAGACCCTTCGCCGCTGCATCCGCAAGGCGGTGCTGACCAGCGCCTTTTATCCCGTTCTCTGCGGTTCCGCCTTCAAGAACAAGGGCGTGCAGACGCTTCTCGATGCGGTTGTCGACTTCCTGCCGTCTCCGCTCGATCGCCCGGCGATCAAGGGCATCGACGGCAAGACCGAGCAGGAGACGACCCGTCCGGCCTCCGACGACCAGCCTCTCTCGATGCTCGCCTTCAAGATCATGGACGACCCCTACGGCGTTCTGACCTTCTGCCGGATATATTCGGGCAAGCTGGAATCCGGTTCCACGCTTCTCAACGCCACGCGCGAGAAGCGCGAACGCATCGGCCGCATGCTGCTGATGCATGCGAATAACCGCGAGGAAATCAAGGAAGCCTATGCCGGCGACATCATCGCCGTGGTGGGCCTCAAGGATTCCCGCACCGGTGACACGATCTGCGATCCGAACGCGCCGGTCATTCTCGAGCGCATGGAATTTCCGGAGCCCGTCATCGAGATGGCGGTGGAGCCGAAGTCGAAGGGCGATCAGGAAAAGATGGCCATCGCGCTTGGCAAACTCGCGGCGGAGGATCCGTCCTTCCGTGTGTCGACCGACCAGGAATCCGGCCAGACCATCATCAAGGGCATGGGCGAGCTTCACCTCGACATCAAGGTCGACATCCTGAAGCGCACGCACAAGGTGGAAGTGAACGTGGGCGCCCCCCAGGTGGCCTATCGCGAAACCATCACCCGTGTCGTGGATCACGATTACACCCACAAGAAACAGTCGGGTGGTTCGGGGCAGTTCGCCCGGATCAAGTTCACGGTCGAGCCGAATGAGGCGGGCAAGGGCTTCCAGTTCGAATCAAAGATCATCGGCGGCACGGTTCCGAAGGAATTCATTCCGGGCGTCGAGAAGGGTCTCGAAAGTGTGATCGGTTCGGGCCCGCTCGCGGGGTTCCCGGTCGTGGACGTGAAGGTCACGCTGACGGACGGCGCCGCTCACGAGGTCGATTCGTCGGCCATCGCCTTCGAAATCGCGGCCCGCCAGGGTTTGCGCGAGGCCTTCCAGAAGAAGGAAGCCGGTGCGGTTCTGCTCGAGCCGATCATGAAGGTCGAGGTTGTGACGCCGGAAGACTTCACGGGTTCGGTCATCGGTGATCTGAACTCGCGGCGCGGCCAGATCCAGGGTCAGGATATGCGCGGCAACGCCAATGTCGTGAACGCCATGGTCCCCCTCGCCAACATGTTCGGCTACGTGAACACGCTGCGCTCCTTCAGCCAGGGCCGTGCCTCGTTCTCGATGTCGTTCGACCATTACGCCGAAGTGCCGCGCAACGTCGCGGACGAGGTGATCGCAAAATACGCGTAACCCCTTACGCGACCTGAAACATTCCGGCGGACCCGAAAGGTTTGCCACCTCATCCGGAGAAGAGTTCGATGGCCAAGGAAAAGTTCAACCGTTCGAAGCCGCATTGCAACATTGGCACGATTGGTCACGTTGACCACGGCAAGACGTCACTGACGGCTGCGATCACGAAAGTTCTGGCCGAGACGGGCGGGGCGACGTTCACGGCGT
>NZ_JBJTDY010000164.1:0-3008 GCF_046092605.1 Rhabdaerophilum sp.
CAGCATGAGCTCGGCCCTAATTTCACCCCGCTCGTTCCCCCCCCAGACCATACGAAGATCTACACGATTTGCATCCACACCGTGGCGCAATCATACTTCAAGGCGCCAACGTTGTGGATGCAATACTTGTAGATCTGCATATGGTCGGCGGTGGTAACGAGCGTGTTGAACTTCGTGCCGAGCTCATGCTGGGCCGAAGCCACTTCGTGATGGTGCTTTTCGACCGAGACGCCCATCTGCGCCATGGCCGCGAGCATTTCGCCGCGCATGTCCTGCGCCGAATCCTGCGGCGGAACCGGGAAGTAGCCGCCCTTGGTGGCAATGCGGTGGCCGAGATTGCCGCCCTCATAATCGGTCATGCCGTTGATCGGCAGTTCCGAATGGTCAAGCTTGAAGCCGGTATTGTAGGGGTCGGCCGCGAACTTCACATCGTCGAAGATGAAGAACTCCGCTTCCGGGCCGAAGAAGGCCGTGTCGCCCACGCCCGACTGGGCCATGAACATCTCGGCGCGCTTGGCAATGCCGCGCGGGCAGCGGTTATACATCTCGCCGGTGGCCGGCTCGAGCACATCGCAGTTGATCGACAGCGTCGAGGCCGCGAAGAACGGGTCGAGGGTCGCCGAACCGAAATCCGGTTTCAGCAGCATGTCCGACTCGTTGATGGCCTTCCAGCCGGCGATCGACGAGCCGTCGAACATGATGCCTTCATCGAGCGTCTCTTCATCGACGATCGAGATGTCGAAAGTCACGTGTTGCCACTTGCCGCGCGGGTCGGTGAAGCGGAAGTCGACATATTTCACGTCGTTTTCCTTGATGAATTTCAAAACGTCCTTGGCGCTCTTCATGGCCGTATCGCGTCCTCTGTCGTTCACGTTAGCTTCGGGTTGGTTTTCTGGTCGGGCCGGTTTCGCGAGCGCGGACGGCGAGGTCCATCCTGCCGGGCGGAGGCCGCCTGGCCGGATGATGGGGAACGGAACCGTCAGATGGCGTCGTTCCCGGTCTCGCCGGTCCGGATGCGGACCGCTTGCTCGACGGAAGAAACAAAAATCTTGCCATCGCCGATCCGGCCCGTCTGGGCCGCGGTCTTGATGGCCTCGATGGCCTCATTCACGAGCCCATCGGAGAGCACCACCTCGATTTTCACCTTGGGCAGGAAATCGACGACATATTCGGCGCCGCGATAGAGTTCCGTGTGGCCGCGCTGGCGGCCGAAGCCCTTGGCTTCAATGACGGTTATGCCCTGGACGCCGATGCCCTGCAGGGCTTCCTTCACCTCATCGAGCTTGAAGGGCTTGATGATCGCTTCCAGCTTCTTCATGGCGCGTCCTCACGAGGGTCATCACGTTGGGTCGTCCGCCTTCCTTCCCGAAAGGCCAGAGTCCGTCAATAGGCGGAAAGCGCGAGAAAAGGGGCCGTTGAGCCATTTTCTCACGATGCGCTTTCGTGGATAGCATTTTGCTTAATAAGCAGGCATACTGCGCACATTGTAGACAGGGTGCTTGCGCTCAACTCGTGATCTCCAGATGGGTCGCCACGCCGGTTTCGGCATGGTCGGCGATCGTCGAGCGCAACGCATGGCGGCCGACGAGATCGGCGATGAGGGCGATGCGCTGGACCTGACCCGGACCAAGATAGACCGTATCGAGAAAATACGGCTCCCAGCCATCGTCAAAGGGGTGGAGAAGGCGGAAGCAATGCCCGTCGAGCCCCAGCACCTGGGGCCAGGCCGTCTGGTTTTTCAGCGCGAGCACCACTTCGCGGCCGCGCTTCACCCGCAGCAGCGGTTTACCGGGCGGGGCGCCCGGGACATCGCCGATCGCGCCGCCATTGAGTTGGAAGATGCGCAAGGGGTCCGGGAAAGCCTTGCGCATCGCCTCCGGATCGGGGCTGGCCTCGCGGGGCCAGCCGCCGGTGATGGCGAGATCGGCACGCGCGGCGTTCTGCAGCCTGATGGCGGCGGGCAGGCCGGGATCGGGCAGCGCCGTCACCGGGCCGCGCGCGGAGACGGTCTCACCCTCCGTGCGGATGATGAAGAGGGGTGCGGGGGTGGCGAACCTGGCCTCCAGGCGAGCGTCGATCCCCGCCTCGCGCGGGACATCGACGATCATCTCGCAGCGATTGCCCGGCGCGAGGGTGACCATGCGCTGGAGCGGATCGAAGGGCGCGCAGGGCGTCGAATCGATGGCGATGACGCGCGCGACCAGCCTCTGCGCGTGAAGTGGAATCGTGCGGGCGGGCGCGACATTGGCGAGTCGGAGGCGCAGGCGGGCACCGGGCCGCGCGGTGAGCTCAAGCGGTGCTTCGCGGCCATTGACGCTGAGGCGGTTGCCGAGCCTGCCAAGGCGGGCGGCATCACGAAGGTCTGCGAAATCACCGGCGAGTTCGCCTTTTTCGGTCAGCCGCCAGTCGCCGACGAGAACCGGAATGTCATGGTCGACATCCGGCGGGCGTGGCTCTTCCACAATCACGACCGCGTGAAGCCCGCGGGCTCGCGCCTCGCGCGAGGGGGCTGGTGGAACCGCCTTCAACAGGAAGCTGCCGGGTTGGCTCGTGGGAAAGGCGAGGCTTCCGGCCTGCCCGGCGCCGATGCCGCTGGTCGCATCGCCGGTCACGGTGCGGCGCAGGCCGCGCAGCGCCAGCGCGACAGGCTGGGCGAGATCGTTACGCAACCCGATCCGGGCATCGCCCGAGGGCTGGAAGCGCAGGGCAGGGATATCCGGCGGTGACGCCTGCGGGGACGGGGCGGGGTCGGGCCTGAAGAGGAACAGGGTGCTTTCGGGCGATTCCGCGCCCATCAGCCGGGCGCCGAGGCTCGCGGCGCTCAGGTGCGCGTTCTGGATCGGCGCAGGCGGTGTTCTGGCCGCGGCGCGTGGCTCTGCGGCGGGGCGTGGCGCGGGTGCCGGCTGGGCTATTGCCGGGCCAAGGCTCGCACCCAGCGCCAGCCCGGCGAGAAGCTGCCGGCGATCCGGCTTCAAGGGGGAGGAGGGGGTCGACGGGCGCTTCGGCAT
>NZ_JBJTDY010000165.1:0-12598 GCF_046092605.1 Rhabdaerophilum sp.
GCGTTCGAAGGGGTCGGTCGCGCGCAGGCTTGCGGAATCCTCCTTGAGCCCCGCGAGATCGAACTCGTCGGCGAGGGCGAAGAGCATGCGCACGGCGAGGGGCCAGGGGCTCACCCGCCCCGAACTCGCGGTGCTGCTGGCCTATGCGAAGCTTTCACTCTACGACCATCTGCTCGCGAGCAACGTGCCGGATGATCCTCATCTCGGCTTCGAGCTTCGCCGATATTTCCCCAGGCCGGTGCAGGAGCAATTCCCGGATGCGATCGAAAAGCATCGCCTGCGCCGCGAGATCGTCGCGACGCAACTCGCGAATGCCGTCATCAATCGCTGCGGGCCGGGCATCGTCATCCGCCTGCGGGGTCGCACGGGGCGCTCCGTCGCCGATATTGTGCGCGCCTATGCGCTGGCGCGCGACGTGTTCGGCATTCTCGAGATCAACAACGCCATCGACGCGCTGGACACGAAGATCAGCGGCGCGCGCCAGCTCGCACTTTACGCGACCGCAGCCGACCACGCTGCCGAGCGCATGCTCTGGTTCCTGCGCAATATCGATTTCGCGCCGGGCCTCGAAGCGCTTGCGAAGCGCTTCGGCGGGGCGGTCAGCGGGGTCGCGAAGGATGCGAAGGCGCTCTTCGCGCCGGAGGCCCTTGCCATCCGGCAGCAGCGGCTGGAGGCTTGCAAGGCCGATCGCGTTCCCGTGACGCTCGCGGAGCGGATCGTGGATATTCCCGCCCTTGGCATGGCGCTTGACGGCGCGCTGGTGGCCGAGCGCACAAAAGCCAGCGTCACGGATGCCGTGCGCATGCTCTTCGCCCTCGCCGACGAGTTCGATCTCGCGGGGCTCAAGGAGGATTCCGCAAGCCTGCGCGCGACCGACCCCTTCGAACGCCTCGCCATTGACCGCGCCGCCGCCGCGATCGAGGAGGCCCTGCGCCGCATCGCGGTGGAGGTTCTGAAGGACGGCAAGGGCGGCATCGCGGCATGGGTGGCAGAGAAGGGGGCGGCCGTGGAGAGCGCCAGGCGCACCATCCGTGATCTGCGCGCAGGCCAGCTCAACCAGGCAAAGCTCACCGTGCTTGGCGGCCTGCTGGGCGATCTTGCGCGGGGCTGAGTTTCACGAGCAGGGCACGGGAAAAAGGCCGGGTTGCCCCTGGCCTGCATGTCTGCGCACTGGCATCAATGCCGGAAATGGCGCGTGCCCGTGAACACCATGGCGAGGCCCGCCTTGTTCGCGGCCTCGATCACCTCCGGGTCGCGCATCGAGCCGCCGGGCTGGATGACCGCCGTCACGCCCGCCGCGACCAGCGCCTCCAGCCCATCCGCGAAGGGGAAGAAGGCATCCGACGCCGCGACCGAGCCGACCGTCAGCGGCTTTTCGGAACCCAGGGCCCTGGCCGCCTCCGCCGCCTTCCACGCAGCGATGCGCGCGGAATCGACGCGGCTCATCTGGCCCGCGCCGATACCGACCGTCGCGCCGTTCTTCGCATAGACGATCGCGTTCGATTTCACGTGCTTCACCACGCGATAGGCGAAGCGGAGATCGGCCATTTCAGCTTCATTGGGCGCGCGATTTGTCACCACCTTCAGCGCCATGTCATCGACCACCGCATTGTCGCGCGATTGCACGAGCGAACCGCCCGCGATCGTGCGCGAGACGAAGCCCGCCGCGCGCGGATCGGGCAGGCCGCCCGTGAGCAGCAGGCGCAAATTCTTCTTCGCGCCGATCAGCGCAATGGTTTCATCAGTCGCGTCCGGCGCGATGATCACCTCGGTGAAAATCTCCGTGATGGCCTTCGCGGCCTCGGCATCGAGCGTGCGGTTCGAGGCGACGATGCCGCCGAAAGCCGAGACGGGATCGCAGGCGAGCGCCGCGCGATAGGCATCCACGAGGCTTCCTGCCTCGGCCACGCCGCAGGGGTTGGCGTGCTTGATGATGGCGATGGCGGCCGTGCGCTTGGCATCGAATTCCGCCACGCATTCGAAAGCTGCATCGGCATCGTTGAGGTTATTGTAGGAGAGTGCCTTGCCCTGCACCTGCCGCGCGCTGGCAACGCCAATGCGGGGGCTTGCGGGGTCGAGCACCAGTTTCGCGCTCTGGTGCGGGTTTTCGCCGTAGCGGAGTTCAATCCCCTCGGGATTTTCGGGCGCGAGCTGCGGGCCATCCGCCGTCGCGCCGGCGAACCAGGTCGAAACGGCGCGATCATAGGCGGCGGTATGCCCATAGGCCTTTGCCGCCAGCGCCTTGCGGAAAATGAAGCGCGTCTCGCCGTTATGAGAGTCGAGTTCGGCCAGCAGCGCATCGTAATCGCGCGGATCGACCACCACGCACACCGCGTCATGGTTCTTCGCGCCCGAGCGGATCATGGCCGGGCCGCCGATATCGATGTTCTCGATCGTTGTTTCGTAATCGGCGCCGCGCGCCACCGTTTCGCGGAAAGGGTAGAGGTTCACCACCACGAGGTCGATGGGCTGGATCGCATGGGCCAGCAGAGAGGCCTCGTGCTCCGGGTTGCCGCGCATCGCGAGCAGGCCGCCATGAACCTTGGGGTGCAGCGTCTTCACGCGGCCATCCATCATTTCGGGGAAGCCCGTGAGCTCCGAGATATCCATGACCGGCAGGCCCGCCGCCGCGAGCGCCGCGCGTGTGCCGCCCGTGGAGACCAGCGCGATGCCGTTCGCCGCAAGCTTCCGCGCGAAGGGCACGAGGCCCGTCTTGTCGGAAACGGAGAGCAGGGCGCGCTGGATGGGGCGGGTTTTCGTGGGCATGAGGGATTTCCGGCTATCGGGAAAGCTGGCGGGCGCCTAGAGCATTTTCCGACCAAGTGGGTACCGGTTGGTCGAAGAAAATGCGTGAAACAATAAGGAATTAGAGCGGATACCCTGATTCAGACAGATCAGAATTCGCTCTAGCACAGGGTTGCCTCCCGCGCCATCTTCCGTTCGGCGCGACTGCCATGCGCCGGTTGCCGATCAGGTGAATTCCGGCATGTAGGGGAGAATGCGCCAGCCGATTTCCGTGGAGCCGGCAATCTCGGCCTCGATCACAAGGCAATGGGAGCGGTTGTTGGGCGAGCCCGCCTCGAACACACGGCTTTCCTCGACGAGGATCTGGTAGCCCGGCGCCTCGAACACGAACTGGTCGTAGCCCGGCTTGCCCTCGGGCAGGCGCAGGATGATGGCATCGGCCCGACCCAGCCGAACCGGAACAAGCCGCGGATTGAGATGGAAGGCGAGCGTCACCACCCGGTTCGGCGCCTCGCCCGTGAGGTCATCGAACCGGTCACGCCCGATCAGCCCGGCAAAGGCATCGATCAATGTGAGTTGCCGTTCGAGCGCATAGCCATGCGTATCGATGAAGCCGCGATGGCCGAGCGTCAGCGTCTCGCCGGTTTCGCTCCGGGCCCGCAGCGGTGCCACGGCGCCGGGAAGCGGCCTCAGGCGGGTTTCGGTCTCGCCGGTCACTGTCGCCACATCATAAAGCGTGCCAAGGCCATCCCCATCCACCAGGACCGAGGAATGGGCAGCCGCCGAGCGATAGGCCCGGGCAATCCCCGCATCAGCCCCTGGCGGCATGCCGCAGGAGGTGATGATCCGGTCTGCCCGGCTGGAGAATTCGAAGGCGAGAGCACTGGCGCCGGCGCGCCCCGCGCAGGAGCGGCGAGGTGGGTTTCCGGCATCGGCAATCAGCACGGCATGAGCATTCTCGAGCCGCTCGAAACCGGTTTCCACAGCGGATGTCAGCAGGCTCGCCGGGCCGCGCCGGGAACGGATGATTTCTCCGGCGAGATCGCGCGGAATGCGCCCGCCGCCATTCATCAGCGTCAGCCCGCCATCAGGATGCTGGAGAAGGCGCAGGAAGGCGATCATGTCCGAAAGGGTGGAGGTAATGGCCGGCGGGGGCGCGATCTGCCTCGCGCGATAGAGCGCGAGCATCGCCACGAGATCCGCCGCGATCAGCGCGACGGTGCCGCAATCCCGGTCATGGGTCGCGCCATCCGGGGCCACGAGCGCGGCCAGTGCGAGATCGAGGCTCTGTTCGGCGCTCGGAATGGCCTTCCGCACGCGATCGAGCGCGAGCGCATGAAAGGCGAGCCCGACCGCCGCCTGAAGGCGCCCGACGCCCAGATCGGACCGTCGCGCATAGACAGCGAGAATGGCTCCATCCCGCGCGAGCTGGTCAAGCAGGCGCTCATAGCCGGCGCGATCCTCTCCCTCGGCGAGCAGGCCGGAATGGGTTACCCAGGTGATCACCCGCCGGGCGACCACGGCGGGGTGGTCAGCGAAGGCCGAGCGCCTGTTCTCGGACAGTTTCAGGAAATCCCGCACCAGCTTGCGCGCATGGGCGCGCACTTCCGGCAGGGGGCTTGCATCGCAATGGGCCAACCAGCCAAAGCCATAGAGCGCCCGGACAAAACCTTCGGAGGGCGGCGCCACATAAAAGGGCGAACGATCGCCGCAGAGCAGGCTACGCCCACCCAGCACAACCTGTCCCGCTGCGATATCCGCGGCGATCGAGGGATCAGCGAGATCGATATGCGGGGCGAGGAGAGCGAAACGGCGGGCGCGGTAGAAGCCGCGGAAAAGGGGGCTGGTCGCCATGGCAAGGCGCAGCTTCAGCCAAGCCCGCTTGAGGCGAAGGCGTATGCCCGGCCGCACCCTTCTTGCCGAATCCAACGCCCTAACCCCACCCTGACGCGTTAACCTTGATCCATGCTCTTGTGACCGATCAGGCCCGGTGTTGCAACCGGGCGGCGAAAAACCCATCCGCGCCACCCTCTTTCGCAAGATGACAGGGCAGAACCCGCAAATCACCGGCCGAAGTGAGCATTTCGGCGGGAACACCGTCGGATTCGACCGTTACCGGCCGGCGCATGAATTGTGGATGATCGGAAAGGAAAGCCTCGATCTGCCGCTCGCCTTCCTCAGGCTCCAGCGAGCAGGTGGCAAAGACGAGAATGCCGCCGGGCTTCAGGCTTCTCGCGGCCGATTCCAGCATCGCCCGCTGCTGGCGAGCCAAAGCGAGGATATCCACGAGCGTCTTCGTCCAGGCGACCTCCGGGTGCCGGCGGATGGTGCCCGTGGCCGAGCAGGGCGCATCGAGCAGGATCGCGTCGAACAACCCGGCTTCAAGCGTGAGGGCATCGCCCACCATCACCTCCGCGGGGAGCTTCAGCCGCGCGAGGTTTTCGCGCAGACGTTCGGCGCGCCGGGCGCTGCGCTCCACGGCCAGCACGGCCGCGCCTGTGGCCGCCAACTGCGCCGTCTTGCCGCCGGGCGCCGCACAGAGATCGGCGATGCGCATCCCCGCCTTCGCGCCCATGAGGCGCGCCGGCAGCGCCGCGGCAGCATCCTGCACCTGGAATCGGCCTTCTGCATAGCCCGGCAGCGCGGCGATGGCCGCCTCGGTCTCCAGCCGGAACGAGCCCGTGGAAAGCATCCGCCCTGCAATCTCCGGCGAGAGCGGCGCGAAGATGGTCAGATCGACTGGCGGCTCCTGCCGGTGGATGCGCGCGATCGCCTCGGCCCTTTCGGCTCCGTAGGCACGCGACCAACGCTCGAACAGCCATTCCGGGGCATCCACCGTATCCGGCATGTTCGCGAGGATTTGCGCCTTCTCCGCCGCAATGCGCCGGAGAAGCGCATTGGCAAAGGCGGCGTAATGCTTCGCCTCGCTGTCGCGCTTGGCGATTTCCACCGCGCAATCCACGGCGGCGTGATCGGGCACATCCATGAAGAGGATTTGCGCCAGCGCCGTCTCGAGCAGCGGCTGCAAAGGCCCGGCCTCGGCGATCTCGCCCGTCGCCGCCCGTGAGGCCAAGGCCTGCCGGATGGTGCCGCGACGGCGAAAGGCGACCGTGAGGATCGCCCTGACGAGGCCAAGATCAGCCGGCGGAAGCGGGGCGGTTTTCGTCTCGAGCGCAATCGCCTCGTCAATGGGCCGCCGCTCGCGCATCACACGGCGATGGGCACGGGCCGCGACGAGGCGCGCGCGGAAGCCCGGCGGCTCGGCGCGCGGGCCCTTTTCTTCGGATTTCTCTCGGGGCGGACGTTTCGGTCCCTGCCAGCGGCTCATGTCATCTCTTCGGGCAAGGTGAAATCGGGGGGCAAGGTCATCCGCAGGCTTTCGAGAAGGTGGCGGAAGGGTTCTGGCAGCGGCGCCTCGACCGCAAGCGGGGGCTTCCCCGGATAGAATGGCAACTCGATCCGCGCGGCATGCAGCAACAGCCCGGACGAGGCGGCCATGGCGCGATCCCCGCCATAGACACGATCCCCCGCGATCGGCCAACCCATGGCGGCGCAATGCACGCGAAGCTGATGCGTGCGGCCGGTTTCGGGCGAAAGCGCCAGAAGCGCCAAGCCATCGGCCTGCCCAAGGGTGCGATAGCGCGTGCGCGAAGGATCGCCCGCCGGATCGACCTTCATCCACCAGGATCGCTTGTCGTGGCTGCGGCGCGCGAGCGGCAGGTCGATCACGCCTTCCTCTTCCGAAGGGCGGCCGCAGACGAAGGCAAGGTAGGTCTTCTTCACGAGGCCATCGCGAAACAGGGAGCCCAGCCGCCGCAAGGCCTTCTGGTTCCGCCCGAAGACGAGGCATCCCGTGGTTTCCCGGTCGAGACGATGCGCGAGCTGCGGCTTGTCCGGCGCGCCGAAACGCAGGTCTGGCAGGAAGGCTTCGAGCGTCACACCGCCCTTCGGCCCGGCATGGACGGCGATGCCATGGGGCTTGTCGATGACCAGCACGGCCTCGTCGCGATAGAGCACGGAGGCAACAAGATCGTCGGCGGAAAAACGCATGAGGCGGCCGGGTCTTTTTTCGAAAGCTCTGGTCAGGGGCGGAGGGCAAGCCCTATATCCTGCCCAGGACGGAGGCTCTACCCCATGTCGGAGAAACCGGAAACCGGCGAAATGCCTGCGCCGCAGATCAAGATGCTCTCCCCCGCCGCCCGGCGGGCGCTGGAAGAGGCGGCGGCTCGCCGCGCGGCGCTGGAAGCGCGGGAGGCCGAACTCACGAAACAGGCCGAAATCAACGGCCGCGGCGGGAAGGACCCCGTGCGCTACGATGATTGGGAAGTGAAGGGCATCGCGAGCGATTTCTGAGGGGCGCTATGGTCTACTTAAGGCGCACTCCCGGCCCAAAACATGATCAGGCGATCCAATGGAATCTACCTGACCGCGTTTTCTTTGCCGCCGGTGCCTGCCATGTTTTGGCACATGCCTTCTTGGAGCGATTTCCCGAATTCGGGGCAAAACCGTTCTGGATCAAACCGCTTGATGGTTCGCCCACCAATCACGTGATCGTCTTGAAAGACGAATTCGCCTTTGACTATCATGGCTTTTCCAAAGCCGCTGTCCTGCTGGCTCATTTCAGGCGACGCGCCTTGAGGCACTGGCCAGACTGGCGAGGTGAAATCGTTGAGCTCAATCCGGACGCACTGGTCTCGGAACGGATATCGAAAAGTTATCCTGGCCTTTGGCTCCGTGAGCCAGACCAATTTCTGCAAAACGCATTACCGCGAGCCCATCGGTATCTGAATCGCTTCGTGCCGCCGCCGGGATGGCAA
Source organism: Rhabdaerophilum sp. (assembly GCF_046092605.1). Classification (NCBI taxonomy): domain Bacteria; kingdom Pseudomonadati; phylum Pseudomonadota; class Alphaproteobacteria; order Hyphomicrobiales; family Rhabdaerophilaceae; genus Rhabdaerophilum; species Rhabdaerophilum sp. The sequence goes on from NZ_JBJTDY010000165.1 coordinate 7,563, forward strand.
GCCGTTACGCCACCACCGTGATCCGGCTGGGAATGCGCACGCGCGCCATGAGATCGAGCACATCCTCGTCGAGCATGCGGATGCAGCCGAAGGACGCGTAACGCCCGATCGAGGCGCGCATTGAGGGCGAGGTGCCGTGGATCGCGTATTCCCCTGGCGCGATGGTGAGCGCGCCCGCGCCCATCGGGTTATCGGGCGCACCGCCGGGGATGACATCGGGCAGCGAAGGCTTCGCGCGGCGCACCTCCGCCGGTGGCGACCAGGCCGGGCGGTAATGTTTGCCATCGATCGTGCGGGTGCCGAACCATTGCTTGCCGGGCATGCCAACCGCCACCAGGTAGCGGATTGCCGTGCCGTCGCCCTGCACGAAGAAGAGCATGCGCTGGCGCGTCGAAACCACGATGGAGCCCGGCTCTGCCGCGAAGGGCGCTGCCACCAGGCCTCGCGCTTCGGCGCTACCGCCCATCGCCCAACCAGCCAGCCCAAACCCCGCGATCCCGAAAAACGCCCGGCGATCCATTGCCTACTCCCAACGCAGAACTTACTTCCCGCATTGAGCGGCAGAGGAATGGCGAAATCCTTTCCGCCCGCACATGGCTAACGAGTGATCTTTCGGTAGGGTTAGGCTGGGGTTAATGATCGGGGGTGCTACTGGCCAGCAAAGCTGCGATAGGCCCGCGTCGCCTTGCTGGTTGGCTTCTCTGATAGCCATCGATTGATCGCTCGCGCTATGAAGGGATGTTGTTCGGCGTTTGATTCCATCGCCCACAAAGCGACTGAAGCATAGATCACCGACAACCGGATTTGCTGCGGATATTTCTGCGCAACCCTCCTGACGTCATCCTGATTCCGCCTTGTGCGATTGAAATTTGCGAAAACGACAATGTCATCAGGATCAATCTGCGGATTTTCGCTTGTCCTGACGAACGCGTCATAGATTTTGCGAACAAAGCGCGCTTCGCCAGTCGCAAAACTGGCACCCCAATTGTGATCGAAGTCCGTGAACGTAACGGCGGAGCTCGCCAGAAGGGTCGGGCCGGTCGCGCTTCTTGTGATCCTATCAGGAGGCCAGCCCCATTTCCTGCCCAGAACCCCGAGCTTTTGCTTTTGTCCGGCGAGCCGTAGGGCATTGCCGATGATTGCCTGCATGCGCGGACTGGGCGCATCATCAAGGAATGAATCAATTTTCGTCGGATACTTGATGAACAACCCAGTGAGGAACCCCGTAATCGGAGGTACTCCATCCTTGTCGTTCTCAGAAACAGACTGCTCCCAAGCCTTGAGAACACCCTTTACGTTCGTTCCGGTCGGGTTTTGATAATACTTCGATATCAGAACCCCGACCATAACGGCGACGGGGTCAGCGCGTGTTTGTGCACTGACTCCGCTCACCGTTGGCACATACAATCCAACAAAGACCGTGAGAGATAAAATGACCTTGAAAACGCTTTTCAAAACGCTGCCTCCCGCTCGAGTGAAGCGGTAAAAGCCCCGCTCACGCCTTCTTCTTGTTCTGCCGGTTGGCGATGAGGTCGTCAACGACCGTCGGATCGGCGAGGGTCGAGGTGTCGCCGAGGGAGCCGAAATCATCCTCGGCGATCTTGCGCAGGATGCGGCGCATGATCTTGCCCGAACGGGTCTTGGGCAGGCCCGGCGCGAACTGGATCTTGTCCGGCGTGGCGATCGGGCCGATTTCGTTGCGGACGGTGGTGACCAGCGCCTTGCGGAGATCCTCCGAGGGCTTCACATCGTTCATCAGGGTCACGTAAGCATAGATGCCCTGGCCCTTGATGTCGTGCGGATAGCCGACGACCGCAGCTTCCGACACCGCCTCATGCGCCACCAGCGCGCTTTCCACTTCCGCCGTGCCCATGCGATGGCCCGAAACGTTAATCACGTCATCGACACGGCCGGTGATCCAGTAATAGCCATCGGCATCGCGGCGGCAGCCGTCACCCGTGAAATACTTATTCGGGTAGGCGGAGAAATAGGTCTCCATGAAGCGCTTGTGGTCGCCATAGACCGTGCGCATCTGGCCGGGCCAACTATCAGCGATCACGAGATTGCCCTCGCAGGCACCCTTCTGCACCGCGCCATTGGCATCCACCACTTCCGGCATCACGCCGAAGAACGGGCGCGTGGCTGAACCCGGCTTCAGCGCGGTCGCGCCCGGCAGCGGGGAGATGAGGATGCCGCCGGTTTCCGTCTGCCACCAGGTGTCGACGATCGGGCAGCGGCTATCGCCGACAACGCGATGATACCATTCCCACGCCTCCGGATTGATGGGCTCACCCACCGAGCCAAGCAGGCGCAGCGATTTGCGCCTGGTCTTCTTCACCATCTCCTCGCCGGCACCCATCAGCGAGCGGATGGCCGTGGGAGCGGTGTAGAAGGTGTTGACCTTGTGCTTGTCGATCACCTCCCAGAAGCGGGACATGGTCGGGTAATTGGGCACGCCCTCGAACATCAGGGTCGTCGCGCCATTCGCGAGCGGGCCATAGACGATGTAGCTGTGCCCGGTGACCCAGCCCACATCGGCCGTGCACCAGTAGATGTCGCCTTCCTGATAATCGAAGACGTATTGATGCGTCATCGAGGCATAGACGAGATAGCCTCCGGTGGTGTGCAGCACGCCCTTCGGCTTGCCCGTGGAGCCCGAGGTATAGAGGATGAAGAGCGGATCTTCCGCCTTCATCTCGACAGGCGGGCAATGGGCGGAAACCTTCGCCGCCTCTTCATGATACCAGACATCCCGGCCTTCCTGCATGGTGACATGCCCGCCGGTATGCTTCACGACGATCACCTTCTCGACCGCCGGATGTGCCTTGCCGCAGGCAACATCGACGTTCTTCTTGAGGTGGACGGCCTTGCCGCCGCGCAGGCCCTCATCGGCCGTGATGACGATCTTCGATTCGCAATCCTCGATGCGGCCGGCAATCGCATCCGGGGAGAAGCCGCCGAACACGATGGAATGGACGGCACCGATGCGCGTGCAGGCGAGCATCGCATAGGCCGCTTCCACGATCATCGGCAGGTAGATCGTGACGCGATCGCCTTTCTTGACACCGTTGGCCTTAAGCACGTTGGCCATGCGGCAGACTTCCTCGTGCAGCTTGGCATAGGTGATCTTCTTGGAATTCTTCGGATCATCGTCTTCCCAGATGATGGCGACCTGGTTCGCGCGCTTCGCAAGATGCCGATCCACGCAATTATAGGAGACGTTGGTGGTGCCGTCCTCGAACCATTTGATCGAGACCTTGCCTGGCGCATAGGAGACGTTCTTCACCTTGGTGTAGGGCTTGAACCAGTCGATCCGCTTGCCGTGCTCGCGCCAGAAGGCATCGTTATCCTTCACCGAGGCCGCATACATTTTCCTGTATTTGGAATCGTTCACATGAGCGCGCGCCTGCCATTTGGCGGGGACGTCATAAGCCTTTTCGGACATCTCAATCTCCCCACTAGAGCGTTTTCGGCCTGATCAAATTCGGATCGGATGCCTTATCTCTTTGTCTTTTCGCATTTTCTTTTGCGCGAACCGGTGCCCGCCCCCACCTTCGCGGGGGTATGCTTTGCTCGAAAATGCTCTCAACACCATGCGGAAACTCCGCACAAAAGACGTATCATCCCTTGCCGGTCTTTGCTTGCCAGACCTTCTAGCCGTTTTGTCAAAAATGCGGAAGATCGCGCTGCATCGGCAATTGGACGGAGACCGCCGGGCCGAACCGCGCGGCTGCGGCCGGTGTTACCGGGCCGCGATCCCCAGCCCGGACAAGAACCGGTCGACCGGAATGCTCCAGAGCCTGCCCCCGCGCAACAGGAGGCGATGGCCGTCTTCGTTCGGCACCGGCGCGGTCATCACGAATTCGCCGCGCCCGCCGGCCGCGGCAAAGGCGCGATGCCAGCGGCGCGGCGCCTCCTCGCCCCAGAACAGATCATTGGGCGCGTAAAGCCAGATGTTCGGAACCCGTGTCGTTCGGCCGAATGTGCCATAGACCTGTTCCAGAAGCTCGGGAAAGCAGCTTGCCTTCGGGCGCTTCTCGGGATCGCCGCCGGTGCCACCGGAGAAATTGATGTAGCCGATCACCCCCGGCAGGTTGCGCGCGCCGGTGGCCGCACTCGTCAGTCCGCCGACGGATTGACCAGCCAGCAGGATGGCGCGCGGATTGACCCATTTCTGCTCCCGTCCCCACTTGACCGCCGCTTCGACGACATCGGCGGCATTGCGCGCAACGCGATGATAGGCACCGGCGCCCTGGCAGGCACCCGCCCGGTCGATCCGGTTGCCGCTCGATTCGATATCCGGGCCACCGGTTTCGCCACAACCGGGTCGGATCGGCGCCATAACCGCGAAACCCTTGCGTTGCCAGTAGGCGACGTGGCCAAGCGAAACCGGGTAGCGCAGCGCGGCCCTTTCCTCCGCCTTGCCGGAGCGGCCATGCGAAAAGACGAGAAGTGGAAAAGGGCCTTTGCCGGGCGGCTTGTAGACAAAAGCCGTGACCTGCCAGTCCCTGCCCTCGGCGCGGGCGGGAAACACGATCCGTTCCGGCGCCAGTTCGGGCTGAAGCCTGGCCTGGGCCAAAGCGGCGGACATCTGCCCGCCAAGGACGAGGGCAAGGACCAGCGCAAGGACCAGCGCCGGCACCACGGCGCATGGAACATGGCGCACGGCGCATGGCGTAACCAACCGGCTGACAGAACGCTTCAGCCCGTTCAAGGCTTTCATTCCGCGCAGCATGTGTCAAACCTCGCTCATCAACAGAATGCGGTTCCATTCCCCGTCCGTCACCGGCTGCACCGAAAGGCGCATGGAGGTAACGAGGCTCATCTTCGAAAGCGCGGGATTGGCCTTGATCTCCTTCAGCGAGACGGGGCGCGGCAGCGGCTTCACGGCGGCAAAATCGACCACCACCCAAGGTTCGCCCGGCTCGGCGGTGGGGTCGGGATAGGCCTCGCGGATCACTTCCACGATGCCGACGATCTCCAGCCCCTCGTTGGAATGGTAGAAGAAGACCTGCTCGCCCTTTTTCATGGCCATC
>NZ_JBJTDY010000166.1:0-17533 GCF_046092605.1 Rhabdaerophilum sp.
GTCCCTCAAGATCGGGGCGGATGGCATCCTCGTCATGCGCGGGACAGGGCCGATCGGCTATCCCGGCGCGGCAGAAGTCGTGAACATGCGGCCCCCGGCCTATCTCATCAGGAAGGGCATCAACGCACTGCCCTGCATCGGCGATGGGCGGCAATCCGGCACCTCCGGTTCGCCCTCGATCCTCAACGCGACGCCGGAAGCGGCGGCAGGCGGCAATCTCGCGATCCTCAGGACGGGCGACCGCATCCGCATCGATCTCAACACCCGCTCCGCCAACATGCTGATTTCCGAGGCGGAAATCGCGAAGCGGCAGGCGGAACTCAAGGCCGCCGGCGGCTACAAATATCCAAAGAGCCAGACGCCCTGGCAGGCCATGCAGCGCAAGGAGGTTGATGGCCTCGCGAATGGCATGGTGCTGAAGAACGCCGTCAAATACCGTCGCGTCGTGCGCACGCACGGCACGCCGAGGGACAACCATTGAGTGCTGACCTCGCGCACTGGACCCCACGCCCCTTTCCCGCGCCCGTGGTGCTGGAGGGGCGTTATGCCCGGCTCGAGCCGCTCGATCCCGTCCGCCATGCCGACGGGCTTTTCGCGGCGCTGATGGGCGACCAGGCCGAGCAGGATCATCTCTTCCTGTTCGAGACGAGGATGGACCGCCCGACCTTCCAGGCCTGGATCGAGGCGAAGGCGAAGCGCACGGATATCCTCTGCCATGTCGTTGTGGATCGCGCGACGGGCCGCATCGGCGGTCGGCAGGATGCGATGCGCATCGACCAGACGCATGGCGTGATCGAGATCGGCTCGATCCATTGGGGGCCGTCGATTGCGCGGACGCGCGTCGCGACCGAGGCTTTGTTCCTCCACGCGGATCACGCGATCTCGACCCTGGGCTATCGCCGCTACGAGTGGAAATGCCACAACGGCAACGAGCCCTCGAAACGGGCGGCAAAGCGCTTCGGCTTCACCTTCGAAGGGCTTTTCCGCCAGCACATGGTGACAAAGGGGATGAACCGCGATACGGCGTGGTTCTCGATCATCGATCAGGAATGGCCGGAATTAAAAGCCGGCTATGCAAAATGGCTTGCAGCGGAGAATTTCGACGCCACGGGCCAAGAGAAAGCAAGCCTCGCCCAATGTGGCGTACGACCGGGAGGATGAGATGGCAGGACGTTTGAAGGGCAAGGTCGCGGTGGTCACGGCTGCCGGCGCGGGCATCGGGCAGGCGATCGCGCAGGCTTTCGTGGCCGAGGGTGCAACCGTCTGGGCGACCGACATCAACCGCGAGGCGCTCGATGCCATTCCGCGCGCCAGGCGCTCGAAGCTTGATGTGCTCTCCGACAAGCAGGTCGCGCGCTTTGCCGAGAAGGTCGGCGGCATCGACATCCTCGCGAATGTCGCGGGCTTTGTGCATCACGGCACGATCCTCGAATGCGAGGACAAGGACTGGGATTTCTCGTTCGATCTCAACGTGAAATCGATGCACCGGATGAGCAAGGCTTTCCTGCCGGGAATGCTCGCGAGGGCCGCGGAAGCGAAATCAAGCGAAGTGGGCACGGGTTCGCGTGAAGATTTCGCGCCAAGAAAAACATGCTCGATCATCAACCTTGCCTCCGGCGCATCCTCGGTCAGGGGCGCGCCGAACCGCTATGTCTATGGTGCGACCAAGGCTGCGGTGATTGGCCTCACCAAGGCCATTGCGGTGGATTTCATCACCAGGGGCATCCGTTGCAACGCGATCTGCCCCGGCACGATTCAGTCGCCATCGCTCGATCAGCGCATCGCGGCGCTTGCGGCTTCCTCGGGCAAGAGCGAGGCGGAAGTGCGTGCGATGTTCATTGCCCGCCAGCCGATCGGCCGGCTCGGCACGGCGGAGGAGGTTGCGAAGCTCGCGGTCTATCTCGCCTCCGACGAAAGTGCCTTCACGACCGGCACGACGCATATGGTCGATGGCGGCTGGACCCTGTGAGGCGAAAATGAAGATCCTCGTTCTTGGCGCGGCCGGCATGGTCGGCCGCAAGCTCGTCGAGCGGCTCGCGCGCGATCATCATCTCGGCGGGCGGGTGATCACCGCCATGCGGCTGCATGATGTGATGATGCCGCCGGCACCAGCCGGTGTGCCCTTCACCGTGACTTGCGAGGAAAGCGATTTTGCCCGGATCGGCGAGGCGGAGCGGCTGATCTCGGACCGGCCGGACGTGATCTTCCATCTCGCGGCGATCGTCTCGGGCGAGGCGGAAGCGGATTTCGACAAGGGCTACCGCATCAATCTCGACGGCACGCGGATGCTCTTCGACGCGATCCGCCAGGCCGGTGATGGCTATTGCCCGCGGGTGGTTTTCACCTCCTCCATCGCGGCCTTTGGCGCGCCCTTCCCGGAGGCGATCGGCGATGAGTTCCTCAATGCGCCGCTCACGAGCTACGGCACCCAGAAGGTGATCGGCGAACTGCTGCTGGCGGATTACACGCGGCGCGGCATCTTCGATGGAATCGGCATTCGTCTGCCCACCATCTGCGTGCGGCCCGGCGCGCCGAACAAGGCCGCTTCGGGCTTCTTCTCGAACATCTGCCGGGAGCCGCTCGCAGGCAAGGAGGCCGCGCTGCCGGTCTCGGAGGATGTGCGGCACTGGCACGCGAGCCCGCGCAGTGCCGTTCAGTTTCTCGTGCATGCCGCGACGATCGATGGCGCGATGGTGGGCCACCGGCGCAACCTCACCATGCCTGGGCTGTCCTGCACGGTGGGCGAGCAGATTGCGGCCCTGCGGCGCATGGGGGGCGAGAAGGTCGTCGCGCGCATCCGTCGCGAGCCGGATGCCTTCATCCAGCGGGTGGTTGCGGGTTGGCCGCGCAACTTCGATCCGCAGCGGGCCTTGTCCCTGGGGTTCCGCGCGGAGGCGACCTTCGACGAGATCCTCCGCGTGCATATCGAGGATGAACTCGGCGGCGTGATTTCCTGAGCGCGCTGGCCGGTTTCAGGCGGACCAGGGCGTTTCCGGCACGGGCGTGAGGGGCGGGCGGCCCTCGGCGAGCGCGATCACGTTGTCCACGACGAGTTGCCCCATCCGGTTCCGCGTATGGACCGAAGCCGAGCCGACATGCGGCAGAAGCACCACATTCTCGAGGGCGAACAGCGCTTCCGGCACCTTCGGTTCATCCTCGAACACATCGAGGCCGGCAGCGCCCAGCGCGCCGGATTGCAGCATCTCGACCATTACCGGCTCGTCCACCAGCGTGCCGCGGGCCACGTTGATGAGCGTGCCTTCCGGGCCGAGCGCCTCAATCACCGCGCGATCCACGATCCGCCGTGTGGACGGCCCTCCCGGTGCGATGATCATCAGGATGTCCGACGCCTTCGCCATCTCCACGAGGGAAGCGTAGAAAGGGTAGTGAACATCCGCCTGCTGCGCGCGGCCGTGATAGACGAGCTTGAGCCCGAAGGCTTCGGCCCGCCGGGCAATGGCCTTGCCGATGCGTCCGAGGCCGAGAATGCCCATGGTCTTGCCGCGCAGGGTGTCGCTCAGCGGGAAATTGCCCTTGAGCCAAAGACCCTTGCGGACATGCTGGTCCGCTTGCGGCAGCCTGCGCACCGTGGAAATCAGCAGGCCCATCGCGAGGTCGGCCACTTCATCCGTGAGCACGTCCGGCGTGTTCGTGACCACGATCCCGCGCGCCTTCGCGGCCCTGGCATCGACAAGATCATAGCCCACGCCGAAGCTCGAGACGATCCGCAGGTTCGGCAATGCTGCGAAAAGGGCGTCGTCGCTCGCGGCTCCCTGGCCGGTCACCACGCCCTTGAAGCGTGCGCCCTCCCTCGCGAGAAAACCGGCGCGATCCTCCTGCTCGGAGAGGCGCGCGGAGGGAAACCGGCTCTCGATGCCCTGCTGGATGAGCGGCATCATGGGTTGTGTGATGAGGACGGGAAAGTCAGGGTAGCGCATCGGGCATCCGGCAACAGAAGAGAGACCCTCCTTATGTGCCGCGCCAGCCCCATTTGGGGAAGCCCCGATTCTATCAATCCTCGTCGTCCCCGGGCATTTCGCCTTCCTGGTCGAGATCGGTGCTGCCGGGATTCTTCGCGAGCCCCTTCGAGAGGCGGCGCAGCAGCTTGCGCAGTCGCCGGGCGTCCTTGTCGTCGAGGAGGTCGGCGATCTCCTCTTCCATGAGGCTGGTGAGTTCACCGATTCGCGAGAGCTTCGCCTCGCCCTCCGCGGTGAGAGTCACCAGAACGATCCGCGCATCATCCGTTCGCGAGCGCCGGGCCACGAGGCCCTGGGCAGCCAGCCGCGTGATGGTTTTCGAGATGGTGGGTGGTCGCACGCGCAGGGCGCGCGAAAGCTCGCCCATGGTCGCGCCCTCGGTGCCGGACAGGGCCTGAAGCACCAGTTCCTGCCCTGGAAAGATCGAGATCTCCGCGAGGTGTTCCGCCATCCGCGCCCGGTACAGGCGGGAAGCCAGCATCAATTGCTGCCCGACCGTCTTCTGCGAATTCATCTTCATGGCGCCCCTGCCCCAGGAAAGTTCGGATCAACCTGAACCGTAAGCCGGCTTCCCACATGGCTCAAACCACGCCTGCATGACGACTTCATGACAATGGCCTTGCCGGAACTCGGTCGGCGTGGCGCATGAGGCTGCGGTTTTGAACAGTTTTGAGGCCCTCGGACTTGCATCGCAGATCAATTATCCCTATACACCGTCTTGCCCATATTCGCACGTGCCTGTGGTCGCGTGCTGGTCGGTGGATCTCCGGACAAGAGGCCGGAAAAACGCCAGTCGTCGAGGGTCGCGAGCAACCGCTCCACCCCCAATGAACGGACCAGCAGCCGGAGGCGAACCGGCGGCCCCGCCCGAAGCGGGTGACGCAGCTCAAAGCAACGACGGAGCGGGCTTTTTCGGTCTCTGCCGGGTTCCAAGTCCGGCAACTGAAGAGGCTTGTCCATCTTGCCGGGCGTGCGGTGGGGTTTTCCCCTTCCAAACGATGGCTCTGAGGTCACTCTGGTTGCGCATTCTGCGCGTCCGGGGTTTTCCGACGACCAACGGCGTAGCGTCACCGCTGTCCCCTCTCCTCTCCGGAGGGGCGGGCAGCACGGATGCACCATGCAGACGTGTCCGCGTTTCCACCCTGCGGCACGACGTAACGGCGCACCCAGTTTGACCATCGCCAGAGCGGCCCGAGCGCCGCATGAGGGGATGCTGCCATGACTGAGCGAATTCTCGACTACCTCCGCACCCGTCCGTCGGAGGGTCCGCGCCTCGTCGTCGATATCGATGTCGTTCGCGACAATTACCTCGCCTTCTCGAAGGCGATGCCGGATACGCGCGTCTTCTATGCCGTGAAGGCGAATCCTGCCCATGAGATCCTCGAGCTTCTCGCCAAGCTCGGTTCGTGCTTCGATTGCGCCTCCATCGGCGAGATCGAGATGGTGCTCGCGGTCGGCGCCACGGCGGATCGCATCTCGTTCGGCAACACGATCAAGAAGGAACGCGACATCCAGCGCGCCTATGAGCGCGGGGTGCGCCTCTTCGCGGTCGATTGCGAAGCCGAGGTGGAGAAGATCGCGCGCGCCGCGCCGGGCTCGAAGGTGTTCTGCCGCATCCTGTGCGATGGCGCCGGTGCGGAATGGCCCCTGTCGCGCAAGTTCGGCTGCCAGCCTGAACTGGCGCCGCGCGTGCTGGAACTGGCCCATCGCCTCGGTCTCGTGGCGCATGGCCTCTCCTTCCATGTCGGCTCGCAGCAGACGAACCCGAAGATGTGGGACGAGGCGCTTGCATCTTCGGCCGCGATCTTCCGCGATCTGGCCGAGCGCGGCATCCAGCTCGCCATGGTCAACCTTGGCGGCGGTTTTCCGACCCGCTACCTGCGCGATATTCCGAAGGTTCAGGCCTATGGCGAGGCGATCTTCGATTCGCTCTGCAAGCATTTCGGCAACCGCATTCCCGAGACGATCATCGAGCCGGGCCGCGGCATGGTCGGCAATGCCGGCATCATCGAGAGCGAGGTGATCCTCATCTCGAAGAAGTCGGATGATTCGAGCGAGCCGCGCTGGGTCTATCTCGATATCGGCAAGTTCCATGGGCTGGCCGAGACGATCGACGAGGCGATCCGCTATCCCATCCGCACCCGCCATGACGGCGGCGAGATGGGCCCTTGCGTGATCGCCGGACCGACCTGCGATTCGGTGGATGTTCTTTATGAGAAGACGCCGTATCTGCTGCCTTTCAGCCTTGAGATCGGTGACAAGGTGCTGATCGAGGGCACGGGCGCTTATACGACGACCTATTCCACCGAGTGCTTCAACGGCATGCCGGGGCTCCGACAGATCGTCATCTGAGATCGGACCGAGCCTTCCTTCCCGCCATCACCCGTTCGGCAGGAAGCCGGATCTGAGGATCCGGCTTCCGAGGCGCGAGGGTCTCCCTCAAACCGCGCTCGCATGCGCGCTTTGGCCGCGAGGCCAGGAGACCGGACATGATCCGCATTGACGATGAACTCCCCCATGAGGCTTCCGCGCGCGAAGCAATGCTTGATCGCGCCTTTGGTCCTGCCCGTTTTGTGAAGACCTGCGAACGGCTGCGCGAAGGTCGTTCGCCGGCTGAAGGCCTATCCTTCATCGCGCGCGCTGGCGAGATGCCTGTGGGCACCCTGCGCTTCTGGCATGTCGATGCCGGCGGCGTTCCCGCTCTCATGCTCGGCCCGCTGGCGGTGGATGAGCGCCTGCGCTCGGTCGGCATTGGCGGCACATTGATTGAGGTCGGCCTCGCGCGTGCGGCGGAGCTTGGCCATCGCGCGATCATCCTTGTCGGCGACGCGCCCTATTATGCGCGCTTCGGCTTTCGCCGGGCGCTGGCCGAGCGGCTCGCCTTGCCGGGCCCGGTCGATGCCGCGCGCTTCCTCGCGCAAGAGATCGTGCCAGGCGGCCTCGCTTTGGCGTCTGGCCTCGTGCGCGCCACGGGTGCGCTCACACCTTCCTCGTCCCTGACAGGAGGCGGCCATCGTCGGCTCGCAGCCTGACTTTCACGCCTTCAACCGCTTTCGCGCCCCTTGACGGCCGGCTCCGCCGGTCTCCATAGGGGCGCGGATTTTTTGAAACCCTGCCCCTCCACGAGATTTTCGCGCGAGAGACGAAGAGATGTCTGAGACCTGGCCCAACCATGGCACCATTACCGGCCCGATCGTGATGATCGGCTTTGGCTCGATCGGACGCGGCACGCTGCCGCTCATCGAGCGGCATTTCCATTTCGATCGCAGCCGCTTCGTGGTGATCGACCCGGATGACAGCGATCGTCGTCTGCTCGATGAGCGCGGCATCCGCTTCCTGCAGGCGGCCGTGACGCGCGAGAACTATCGCGACATGCTGAAGCCGTTGCTGACCGCTGGCGGCGGGCAGGGCTTCTGTGTCAACCTGTCGGTCGATACCTCCTCGCTCGACATCATGGAATTCTGCCGCGAGATCGGCGTGCTTTATATCGATACCGTGGTGGAGCCGTGGCTCGGCTTCTACTGGGACACGTCGGCCGGCCCCGCCGCGCGCTCGAATTACATGCTGCGCGAGACGGTTCTTGCCGCCAAGCGCAGGAATCCCGCTGGCACAACCGCCGTCTCCTGTTGCGGTGCCAATCCGGGCATGGTCAGCTGGTTCGTGAAGCAGGCGCTTGTGAATGTCGCCAGCGATCTTGGCCTGCCTTTCGAGGAGCCGACCACCCGCGAGGGCTGGGCGAAGCTGATGCGGGATGCCGGCGTGAAGGGCGTGCATATCGCGGAGCGCGATACGCAGCGCGCGAAGAACCCGAAGCCGGCGAATGTGTTCGTCAATACCTGGTCGGTCGAGGGTTTCCTTTCCGAGGGCATGCAGCCGGCCGAACTCGGCTGGGGCACGCATGAGCCCTGGATGCCCGAGAACGCCCGCACCCACGAAACGGGCTGCGGCGCCGCGATCTATCTGCTCCAGCCGGGTGCCAATACGCGCGTGCGCAGCTGGTGCCCCACCAACGGCGCGCAATACGGCTTTCTCGTCACCCACAACGAGTCGATCTCGATTGCCGACTATTTCACGCTGAAGGATGGTGACGGAAAAGCCCTGTTCCGCCCCACCTGCCACTACGCCTATCACCCGGCGAATGATGCGGTGCTCTCTCTGCATGAGCTCTTCGGCAATGGCGGCAATATCCAGCCGGAGCATCACATCCTCGATGAGCATGAGATCGTCGATGGCATCGACGAACTCGGCGTGCTGCTCTTCGGCCACAAGAACAACGCCTATTGGTATGGTTCGCAGCTCTCGGTCGAGGAAACGCGCGCCCTCGCGCCCTATCAGAACGCGACCGGCATGCAGGTGAGCTCGGCCGTGCTCGCGGGCATGGTCTGGGCGCTCGAGAACCCGGAAAGCGGCATCGTCGAGGCCGACGAGATGGATTACAAGCGCTGTCTTGAGGTGCAGATGCCCTATCTCGGTCCGGTGCGCGGCTTCTATACCGACTGGAACCCCACCAGGGACCGTGAAAAACTCTTCCCCGAGGACGTGGATTACAACGAGCCCTGGGCCTTCCGGAACGTGCTGGTGCGGTGAATTGATCAGGCCGGGGAAGCCCGGCCCTTTTTTGTCTCAGATATACTTCACTGCGTCACGCACATCCAGTTCGGTGATCTCTTCCATCGATTTACGAATTTTGGCGGCCTGCGTCGCCTCGCCCTCGCGCATCACGAGGATGATGGTCTCGAGGCCGGGGCAGACGGGATCGCCGCAATCGATCTCGGAAATGGTGAGCGTGAGCGGCGGGTCATTCCCGAGCGCTGCCTCGGCCCAGCCACGAATGGCATCGCGCGCGGGGTTGCTCTCGGCTTTCTTGCGGAAGGGATTGGGGAAGGGCGCCATGGCGCCTCACACCGGCAGATCGAGCAGGCCGGCGGCGCCCGATTCCGCCCCGAAGATCAGCTTCCGGCCATCGTGATCCCAGGCCAGCGCGGTGATCGCCGCGCCATCGCCGCCTGCGCGCACCAGCAATTCGCTGGCATCGGTGAGGCGCACGAGCAGCACCCAGCCATCGGCATAACCGATGGCGAGCACCAGCGCTTTCGGGTGGAACGCGACCTTGCTCACACGCGCAGGCCTTGCTCCGCATTCGCGCGGCGGCTTGCCTATGGGCCCATCCTTCGCGAAGGGCCAGATGATGGCGGCCTCCGCGCCGGAGGTTGCGAGCCAGAGCCCGTCATGGGACCAGCTCATGTCGCGTACCTTCGCGGGATAACCCGACATGCGCATGTGGCCCTTGTCGGCCAATCGCCAGCCGTGCAGCTGGTTTTCCTGCATCGAGGTGAGCACGAAGCGCCCATCCGGCGAGACCTCGCATTCGAGATGCGAGCCCTTCCATTCGAGCTTCTCGGGCTCGGCCGCGATGTTCGGGAACCACAGCGGGACGAAGCCGTTCTGCGACACTGCAAGCCGATAACCCTCGGGGAAGAAGGCGAGGCCGCGCGCGGATGAGGTGAGCGTGAGGCTCTTCCTTTGGCCCCTGGCATCGCGCGTGAAGGCCTGCCGGCCGATGCTCCAGGCGGTCGCGCCATCCGGGCCGAGTGCCAGCGCATCCACCCAGCCCGTGCCCTCGCCGAGGAGTTTCGGCGCCTCGCCGGGCCGGCACTCGAAGACGCGCCCGTCATCGCCGCCCGTGACGAGGCGATCGCCCGCTATCTTTGCAGCGAGGATGGCATCGTCATGCGGCCGCAAGGCCGGCGCTTCACGACCAATCTGGATCGCGCCCTCGGTGGTGACGATGACGATCTCGCCACCGACAAAGCCGGCAGCGAGGATATGGGCATCGAAGGCGAGCGATTGCACGCGATCGGTGAGGGAGGAGGCAGGCTGGATCATGCCCCGTTCTTGCCTCAGGCCGCGCAGGCGAGGAAGCCCTTTTTGAGTTCATCTTCCTTGAGGTTGCGTCCGATGAACACAATGCGGCTCACGCGTTTCTCGTCCGGCCGCCAGTCACGTTGCAGGTCGCCGTCGAGGATCATGTGCACGCCCTGGAAGACGAAGCGCTTCGGCTCCTTCCTGAAGGCGAGGATGCCCTTGGAGCGCAGGATGTTCGGCCCCTCGACCTGCACGAGATCATTGATCCACGGCATGAACTTCTCGGGATCGACATCGCCCTCGATGGCGACCGAGACCGATTGCATGTCCTCGTCATGGTAATGCTTCAGCCCGCCATGATGATGGTGGTGTTCATGGTCATGATGCGTATGTGTGCAGCCCGGGCCGCATTCGTGATCATGGTCATGATCATGATCATGATGGTGATGATGATCATGGTCACCGGTCTCAAGGAAGGCAGGCTCGATCTCGAGAATGCGCTCGAGATCGAAGGCACCCCGGTTCAGCACCGCATCAAGCGGCACGGCACATTTCTGCGTGCGGTGGAGCACCGCGTAGGGGTTGATGCCACGGATGCGGGCTTCCACCTCGCGCAGCTCCGCGGGGCTTACGAGATCGGTCTTGTTGAGCAGAATGACATCCGCGAAGGCGATCTGGTTCTTCGCTTCCGGCGCGTCCCTCAGGCGATCCTTCAGCCACTTCGCATCGGCCACGGTCACCACTGCATCGAGGCGGGTCTTGGCGCCGACATCCTGATCGACAAAGAAGGTCTGCGCCACCGGCGCGGGGTCGGCGAGGCCGGTGGTTTCCACGAGAATGGCATCGAAGCGGCCCTTGCGCTTCATCAGCCCCTCGATGATGCGGATGAGATCGCCGCGCACGGTGCAGCAGATGCACCCGTTATTCATCTCGAAGACTTCTTCATCCGCGCCGACCACGAGGTCGTTGTCGATGCCGATCTCGCCAAACTCGTTGACGATGACAGCGAATTTCTTGCCATGCGGCTCGGTGAGGATGCGGTTCAGCAAAGTCGTCTTGCCCGCGCCGAGATAGCCGGTGAGCACGGTCACGGGGATTTTCTCGACGGGGATCTTGTCGGCAGAAATGTCGGTCATCGGGAATGATCCTTCTCGGCGTGCCGGGGTTCAAGGCCCCGCACGGGAATGACAGGCATATGGGCCTCGGGCCAGCGCGATGCAAGCACCGGCGAGGCCCTGTTTCGGGGTTAGTCCTTCAGTGCTTCGGCGATTGTCTTCGCATTGTGCCGCATCAGCGCGAGATAGGTCGGGGCGGGGCCCTTCTCGTCCGTCAGGGCATCGGAATAGAGCGTGCCACCGAGGCGCGCGCCGGTTTCCTTCGCCAGCTTTTCGGCAATGCGCGGATCGGCCACGTTCTCGAGGAACACAGCCTTCGCCTTGCGTTCACGCGCCGCCCTGACGATGCGGGCGATATCCTGCGCGGAAGGCTCCGTCTCGGTGGAAAGCCCGCGCGCGCCCTCGATGCGGATGCCGAAATCGCGCGTGAAATAGCGGAAGGAATCATGGTTCACGATGCCCAGGCGATTATCCCTGGGGATGGACGCCAGCAGCGCGGCGATCTCGGTTTTCGCCCGGTCGAGTTCGGCGAGGTATTTCTCGGCATTGGCCCGGAAAAAAGCCTCCCCTTCCTTGTCGGCGGCGATGAGACCGTCGCGGATGTTGCTGACATAGATCTTCACGGCATCGATCGATTGCCAGGCATGCGGATCATGCTTGCCATGGTCATGCGCGTGGCCATGCCCGTGATCATGCCCGCCGGATTTGGGCTTTTCGAGCGGGTTCAGTCCGTTGCTCGCGGTCACGATGCGCGCCTTCGAGCCGGAGGATTTCACAAGCCTCGGCATGAATCCATCAAAGCCGAGCCCGTTGACGATCAGCAGATCGGCCTCCTTCACGATCTTCGCATCCTGCGGGGTGGCGCGGAAGACATGCGTATCGGCGTTCGGACCCACGAGGCTCACGACACGCACGCGATCGCCACCCACCTGCTTGGCGAGATCGGCGAGGATGGAGAATGACGCCACGACCTGAACCGGCTCTTTCGCCTGCGGCAGGGCGAGGCCGGGCATCATCGCCGCGGCCAGAATTAGCCCCAGGGCGAGGCGGCGTGAGAGATGAATGTTATTCTGTTTCATATCATCGGTGCGGAACATGGCGAATATTCCTTTCGTGAATTCTCAGGCTTCGAGATGGCGGCGCGGCAGCCAACGGCGCAGGAGACCGAGCGGTGCCGCGATGAGCGAGGCGATATAGGTGAGGCCTGCGACGAGAATGATGGCCGGGCCGGAGGCGAGGCCCAGGTGATAGGAGACCAGCAGGCCCACGAGGTTCGCGAACATCGCGGCCAGCACCGCAATGCCCAGCATGGCCGTGATATCGTCGCTCCACAGCCGTGCCGTGCCGGCGGGCAGCATCATGATGCCCACCACCAGCAGGGTGCCCAGCGCATGGAAGCCGGCGACGAGGTTCAGCACGACGAGCGCCAGGAACCCGAGATGGAAGAGGGCGCCGTGGCGGCTGACACCGGCTGCGAAGCCGGGATCAAGGCATTCGAGAACGAGGCCGCGATAGCCCAGGGCCAAGGCCACCATCGTGAGGCTCGAGACGCTGACGATGAGCAGCAAGGTCGAATCATCCAGCGCGAGAATCGAACCGAAGAGCAGGCTGAGGACGTCCACATTCGCCTTTGCACCGGAAAGGATCAGCACGCCGGTCGCGAGCGACAGGAGATAGAAGGCGGCGAGCGCCATATCCTCCTTCACGAGGGTCGCGCGGGAGATCGCGCCGGCCAGCAGCGCAACCGAGAAACCCGCGACGAGGCCGCCGAGGGTCATCGCGCCGAGCGAGAGTCCGCCGATCAGGAACCCCAGTGCGGCGCCGGGCAGGATGGCATGAGCCATGGCATCGCCGATGAGGCTCATGCGGCGGAGCATCAGGAACAGGCCGATGGGCGCTGCGCCGAGCGAGACCGCGAGCCCGCCCACCAGGGCGCGACGCATGAACGGAAACTCGATGAAGGGGCCGATGAGGAGATCGTGGAGGAGCATCACGCGGCACGCTCGCACAAGGCCGCCTCGCGGTCGAAGGCTTCGGACATCGAGCGCGCGCGAGAGAGATTGGCGTCGGTCAGCACCGTGGCGGTCGGCCCCCAGGCGATGGGTTCGCGCGCGATCAGCAGGCTTTCGGGGAAATGCTGGCGCACTACTTCAAGATCATGCAGCACGCAAAGGATGGTGCGGCCCTCCCGGTGCCAGTTCTCGATGATCACGAGAAGATCGACGATGGTGCGCTGGTCGATGGCCGCGAAGGGCTCGTCGAGCAGGATCAGGGGCGCATCCTGCAGCATGAGCCGCGCGAAGAGCAGGCGCTGCAACTGACCGCCGGAGAGCGTGCGGATCGAGCGGTCCTCGAAGCCATCGAGGCCGACCCGGCCGATCGCCTCATAGGTGCGGTCGCGATCCGAACGCGAGATCCGTCCGAAAAGGCCCCGCCGGCTGCACAGGCCCGTCAGCGCGAGATCGAAGACGCTCACGGGGAAATCGCGGCTGAGATCGCCGATCTGCGGCATGTAGGCGAGGGCGGGAAAACCATTGGCGATGGAGCCACCCAACGACGGGAGCTGCCCGGCAATGCCCTTCAGCAGCGTGGATTTCCCGCCGCCATTGGGGCCCACCACGGCAAGCAGGCCGCCCGCCTTCACGGTTCCATCAAGGTGGTGAACCGCCGGATGACGATCATAGCCGAGCGTGAGATCGCGGAAGGCGAGAGCGGGTGCCGACATCAGCGCATCGCCCAGTAGGCCGCGAGCCAGAGCCCGCCGAGGATTGGAAGCACCAGCAGCAATCGCTGACCGGCAGACAAGGCCATCAGCGAACGGATGCGCGCCGGTCGCGTCTTCCGCAGGCGCGGCTCGGCATGATCATGGCCATGCGAATGCCCATGATGATCATGCTCTCCGATGTCGTGCCCGACGACGGCAGGGTCGTGCCCGCTGCCGTGATGATGGTCCGGCGCGTGGCGATGCGGGACAGGCGATGGGGGAGCGGTCAGCATGAAAGTGTTATAATGTTACATATCCCGCTCCGCAAGGGCCGACCCGCGTCAGCCGCCTTGAAGGCGGGTTATTCGTAGAAAGGTTCGGCCTTCATCGCATTGCGGACGAAGATCGCCGTGAGATAGACACCGCCCGCGAGCGAGAGACCGATGAGACCGTAGGTCACTTCGTGCCCCCAGCCCATCAATCCGCCCAGCGCCCAGCCCAGCGCCAGGGCGGCGGCCAGGATTTCCGTGCCGACGAGAATGGCTGCGCAGGTCACCGCCAGAGCATTGGAGCGATTGAAACGCTTTTCGGCCATTCTATCCTCGTTCCGTGGATCGACCTTCGCGTGAGGCCCGATTTCGAGCTATCGGATCACGGCTCCGCTTGCAACTGTCGAGCCGCAATCCCTGTTTGCCGAACCCGCCGAATGAGGACCCTTCATGAAAGAGACCCCTGCCTTCGCCCATGCCGCTGTCGCGGCACCGCATCGGCTTGCCGCCGAGGTCGGGCAACGCATCCTCGCGGCTGGCGGCAATGCCATCGAGGCGATGGTGGCGATGGCGGGCGCGATCGCGGTCGTCTACCCGCACATGAACTCCATTGGCGGTGACGGGTTCTGGCTCATCCGCACGCCGGATGGAAAGGTGCGCTCCATCGAGGCCTGCGGCTATGCCGGCACAAAGGCCACCATCCACGCCTATCGCGCCCGGGGTTATGACGCGGTGCCCGTGCGCGGACCGGATGCTGCGCTGACCGTGGCCGGAGCCATCGGCGGCTGGATGCTCGCTCTGGAACTCTCGAGGGCGCTTGGCGGCAAGCTGCCCGTGAAGGACCTCGTGGCCCAGGCCGAGACACTGGCCCGCGACGGCGTGCCTGTCAGCCAGTCCGAGGGGCGCTATATCGTGAAGGAGCGTGAGGCGATCCTTGCAGTGCCCGGATTCGCGCAGCATTTCCTGGGCGAGGGCGGCAAGCAACCGGAGGCGGGCTCACTCCGCAGGCAGCCGAAGCTTGCGGGCGTGTTCGAGCAACTGGGCCATGCCGGTCTGGCGGATTTCTACAAGGGCGACATCGCGCGGGAAATGGCGGTCGATCTCGAACGCGCCGGGGCACCCGTGACGCGGGACGACCTCGCCCGCTACGAGGCGCGCTGGCGCGAGCCGCTCAAGACGAGGATGCCCGGCGTGACGCTTTACAACAACCCGCCGCCCAGCCAGGGGCTTGCCTCGCTCATCCTGCATGGCGTGTTCAACCGGCTCGAAGCCAGGGAGGCCGAGAGCCCCGCGCATTGGCACGGGCTGATCGAGGCGGCGAAGCGCGCCTATGCCATCCGCGATCGCGTGGTGACCGATTTCGATCACCTCGCGCATGATCCCGCGAGCTTCCTCACGCCGGAGCGGCTTGCGCGGGAGGCGGATGCCGTGAAGGCCAACCGCGCGGCAAGCTGGCCCTTCGCGAAGGAGGACGGTGACACGATCTGGATGGGCGCCATCGACAATTCAGGTCTCGCGGTGTCCTTCATCCAGTCGCTCTACTGGGAATATGGCTCGGGCGTGGTGCTGCCGAACACGGGCATCCTCTGGCAGAACCGCGGCATGGCCTTCTCGCTCGATCCCAAGGCGCTGAACCCGCTTCAGCCGGGTCGGCGCCCCTTCCATACGCTCAACACGCCGCTCGCGGTGTTTGAAGACGGGCGCGTTGCATCCTATGGGGCGATGGGGGGCGATGGCCAGCCGCAATTCCAGGCGCAGGTGTTCTTCCGCGCCATCCGCTACGGGCTGCCGGTCTCCGAGGCTTTGGATCGCCCGCGCTTCCTGTTCGGGCGGACCTGGGGCGGAGCCAGCGCAACATTGAAGGTCGAGAACCGCACGGATGGGCATCTGCTCGACCGGCTCGCCAGCATGGGCCACCAGATCGAGGTAATCAACAAGCCCTATGCCGACATGTTCGGCCATGCGGGCATGCTGATCCGCGATGCCAAGGGCGCGATCATGGCGGATCACGATCCGCGCTCGGATGGAGGGGCGGAAGGTCTTTAGCTCCCGGTGGTCATCAAGCCGGAAAGGAGGGCCGCGCCGATTGCCACGAGGGCGATGCCGGCAAGCATCTCCAGCGCGAGCTGAGCCCGGAGTGCCTTGTGGCTGCGTCCGCTCGCGAGCCAGAGCGCGACATGCTTCGCTTTCACCGCGAGCATGGCGAACAGGCTCGTGCCGATCGCCGTGCCCAGGGCCATGGCCAGCACGGATGCCGCGCCCAGCAGATAAAGCTGCTGGGAAAGTGCGAAGACGAGCAGGATGATCGCACCCGTGCAGGGGCGGATGCCGGCGCCGATGGCCGCGAGCGCGAGGCTCGCGCGGCCGCCCTTCGCGAAGACGGCGGGGCTTGGCCCATGGTCATGCGTGCAGGCGGCTTCGGCAGGCGTGAGGCCCAGCAGCGCGCGGCCCTTCCGCCAGACGATCCAAAACCCCATCGCGACGATGAGCGAGAAGCCGAGGGTCTCGATGAATACCACGGACCGATCGACATCACGCGCGGTGCCGCCTACCACTTTCGCGATGAACAGAACCACGCCGAGCGCGATCAAGGCCTGCACGGCGGCGGCACCGAAGGCAAGCGCCACGCCACGCTTCAGCGCGCTCTCATTCGCGACGATATAGCCGGAAATCACCGCCTTGCCATGGCCCGGGCCTATGGCGTGAACCACGCCATAGGCGAAGGCGAGGCCAATGAGCGTGAGGATGCTGCCGCGATCATCCGAAGCCTCACGGAAGGCGAGGGTCAGCGCGCGGTGGAATTCCGCCTGTTTCTGCAGGAACCACGCGCCGAGCCCCTCGGCGGCGGGCGGCGATGCGCCGCGTGGCGCAGGAAGGCCGAAGGGAGCGGTTTGGGCCAGCCCATCCGGGGCGAGAGCGAGAATCACCAGCGCCACGATGAGCGCGCGCCCGCAAGCCTCCGCCATGCCGCTTCGGGTCATGCCGCCTCGGGTCATGCCGCTTCGGGTCATGCCATCGGGGTCACGGGCAGGAGAAGGTCACGGGAGTCGAGAAATCGACCCCCAGCCCGCCGGGCGGAGCATTATTGAAGGCATTTTCGCCAAGCTGCGACAGGCGCTGGAACACGCCCGGCGGCGGCGGCCGCAATTGCGGCTTGCAACTCTTGCTCGAACCTTCCACCCGAACGGGGTTTTCCTTCGCGAATTCGAAGGAGACGAAGAAGGAGGGGTCGGTCACTTCGAGGCGCGCATCCTTCACGACAATCGCGCCTTCCTTCACCGGCAGGGTGAAATTCAGCGTTAGCGCCTTGCCGTCATGGTCGAGCCAGTAATCCACGGGGTCGGAGAAGGCGATTGCGCCCTTGCCCTGCTTCACGCTGGTGAAGAAGCCATATTCATGCAGCGATTCCATGTTGATCCTGGCGAAGGGCGCGAGTTCCTCCCGGCTGAATTTCCCGTCGCCATCCTTGTCCATGCCCATCACGGCATAGGCCGAAAACGGTTCGTCGAAGGTCCAGCGATGCTTGATGGCGGTGATGGTGCCGTCGGGTCTCGTCACCACGGTTGTCGTCGCCGTCACCCAGACATGCGGATGCGCCAATAC
>NZ_JBJTDY010000167.1:0-6096 GCF_046092605.1 Rhabdaerophilum sp.
GGTAGGTGAGGCTTGATCGACTCCCACTCGAAGTCCGTCAGGTCGTAGCGGCCCATCTCAAAGCTCCTGAAAAGGAGCTTGAATCACGATTGCCCATGTCAGGGAATCCCGGTCAGCCGTTTATGGGTTTACGGCCTAAGCCAGTGCATTGCAGGGCCTGCCAGATACCCTCGGCGTCATCGGCATAGGAGAAAAGATCGAGATCGGTGGCATCCACCACCCCGGCCTTCACCATGCCCTTGAAATCGATCACGGATTCCCAGTATTGGCGCATGGCCAGAACCACCGGAAGCGGGTTCATCTTGCCCGTTTGCCGCAAGGTCAGGATCTCGAACAACTCGTCGCAGGTTCCGAAACCACCGGGAAAGACCACGAGAGCCGCAGCGCGCATAGCAAGGTGAAACTTCCGCAGCGCAAAATAGTGGAAGCGGAAGGTCAGTGCCGGCGTGGACCAGGCATTGGGCTCCTGCTCATGCGGGAGGGTGATGTTAAAGCCGATGGAGGGTGCGCCCGCCTCCGTTGCGCCCCGGTTCGCCGCTTCCATGATGCCGGGGCCGCCGCCGGTAGCGATCACGTTATGGTGGTCGTCATTGCGGTCGATCGCCCCGCCCTCGCGCGAGGCGAGGCTGCCGAAGGCCCGCGCCTCGGCATAAGCCCGGCCGGGCATGCCCGGATCCCCCTCCCGGAAGCGTGCCGAGCCGAAAACCACGATCGTTGAGCTGATCCTCGCGGCCCGCAGGGCATCCTCCGCCTTCTGGTATTCCAGCGCGAAGCGAAGGCTGCGCGTCGAATCGCCGAGGATGAAATCAGGGTCGAGCGCCGCGAGGCGGTAGCTCAAGCTCTCCTTCTGGGGCGTGTTGCAGCGCGAGGATGTCATGAGGGTCTCACCTTTGGGCCGAATCGGCATTTTGCATGCGCCTGTGGCGCGCGAGGGACAGGAGCAGCACCGCCAGCACCGTGGCGTTCAGCAGATGCCAGAGGAAATGCAGGCCAAGGGGCACCATCCCGCAAAGTGGGCGATCCAGCGTCCGGAGGGTGAGCGAGATGGCGAAGAGCACCCCGGCCCCCGCGAGATGCGCCGCCGCGAGCCGGCTCGCGGCATCGCTCTTCAGCCAAGCCAGCAGCGCAACCCCGAACAAGGCAGCGAGCGCCGGCACATAGCCGATGCCACCACCCAGTGCCCGGCTGCCGAAAGCGGAGACCAGCGCGCTGCTGCCGAGGAAAAACAGCACCGGCCCCAGAAGCGCCGCCCAGAGCGGCAAGGTTAGGTAACGCCGCAGCGCAAGGCCAAGATAGAGCAGGATGAACCCCTGGATCGGCAACACGTCGAGCATCACCGTGATGCGGTTAGGGATAGTGTGGAACAGGAAACTGCCGACGCCAATGGCAAAGGCCAGCCCGGAGAGGCAAGCGAGCAGCACATCCCTGCCCCCGCGCAGCAGGCGCAAGCCCAGCAGGGCCGCGAGGAGGAACCCGGCATTGGTGATGGCATTGAGCGGCTCGGCCCAGAACGAGGGGTCGCCAGAGCGTTCACAATAGGCGGCCAGGAAGGAACGTTCGACTTGAAACATGCAGCTATCCCCGAGGCAATGCACGCCCACTCTGCCCTTTGCCCGCGTAGGCTGCTACAGGAAGGCCATGCTGATCGCGACCTTCAACGTCAACTCCATCCGCCAGCGGCTTCCGCACCTCGCGCGCTGGCTGAAATCCCGCGAGCCGGATGTCGTCTGCCTGCAGGAACTGAAATGCCTCGACGAGGCCTTCCCGCGCGAGGAGATCGAGGCCCTTGGCTATCAGGTCGAGACCTTCGGGCAGAAGACCTTCAACGGCGTGGCCATCCTCTCGCGCCACGGCGTGGCGATCGAGCATCGCGGCCTGCCGGGCTTCCCGGATGAGCAGGCGCGCTACATCGAGGGCGTGGTGAGCCTGCCGCCCGGGCATAGGCTGGGTGCCGTTTTGCGCATTGCGGGTGTCTATTTCCCCAACGGCAATCCCGTGGGCAGCCCGAAATTCGAATACAAACGCGCCTTCATGGCCGCGCTGACCGCCCATGCCGAAAGCCTGCTCGCGCTCGAGGAGCCACTGATCATCGCGGGCGATTTCAACGTCATCCCCGCGCCGGAGGATGCGCGCTTTCCGGAGAACTGGCGGGATGACGCGCTGTTCCAGACCGAATCGCGCGCCGATTTCCGCCGTCTCGTCTCTCTCGGCTTCACGGATGCAATCCGCGCGACGAGTGACAATCCCCGCCTCTATTCGTTCTGGGATTATCAGGCCGGGGCCTGGCAGCGCGATAACGGAATCCGCATCGATCACCTGCTGCTTTCACCGCTGGCGGCAGATCGTCTCGTCGAAGCGGGAATCGATCGGGAATTGCGCGCGGAGGAAAAGCCCTCGGATCACGTGCCGGTCTGGTGCCGGCTCAGGGGTTGACGAAGTCCGGCGACCGAACGGCCTCAGCGGCCGGAGCGCTCGTATTTTCGCAAATAGGCATCCGCGAGGCGGCGCTCGTCTTCCGTGGCGACCGAACGGGCGCGGGTGTTGAGTTCGACCACCCAGTCATCGCGGCCGGGGAAGGCCTTGTTGGCGGCCACCTGCATCCACATCAGCCCGCGCGGGCCCTGACGGGGTACGCCGTCGCCGTTGAAGAGCATCTGGCCCAAACGCGCCTGCGCCGGCACATGCCCCTTCTCGGCCGCGAGGTTGAACCAGCGCGCCGCCTGATGCAGATCGCGCGGGCCTGCCACCCCTTCGGAGAAGATGCGCCCCAGGTGGTATTGCGCATCCGCGTCGTCGAAATACGAAGCGGCGTAGTGGAACATCTCGGTGGCGCGGACCGGGTTGCGCTTCACACGCGAATTCGGGATGCCCGCGAGATGATAGCCCCCAAGAGCCACGAAGGCCTGCGCCACCACGCGGGCATGCGGCGAATCCGGGCTCACATCCGCATGGCGGTTCGCGATTTCGGAGAAGTGCTGGTAGGCCTTGAGATCATCGCGGCGAACGCCCTCGCCATCCTGATACATCCGGCCGAGCTTCCATTGCGCGGCCACATTGCCCTCACGCGCGGCATAGCCCAGCGCCTGCACCGCCATTTCGGAATTGCCGCTGGAAAGAGCGTTAAGGCCCTCCCGAAGCGAGTCACCGATGGATTTGAACAGCATTCCCGGCGGCGGATTGGCAGGGGCCGGCCCTTCCTTCACGTCGAAAGCCAGCGCGCCCCCCTGCAGAGCAAGGGCGACGACGAACGCCAAGGGCACCGCCGACGGTCGGAACGTGTCAGATATCCGCATAGACATGCCTCTCGGCCTTGCCGCCCGGATGGGTCACGGCGCCATCGCGCGCCGAGCCAACCTGCTGGGCATATTTCCAGAGCGCGCCGGATTGATAATCCGTCTCGCGCGGTTTCCAGTCCTTACGACGCGCTTCCAATTCGGCATCGGTGAGGCGAACATTGAGCACACCTGTGACCGCATTGAGTTCAATCACATCACCGTCGCGGATCAGGGCAATGGGGCCGCAGACGGCCGCTTCCGGGCCAACATGGCCCACACAGAAACCGCGCGTCGCGCCGGAGAAGCGGCCATCGGTGATGAGCGCAACCTTGTCGCCCATGCCCTGGCCATAGAGCGCTGCGGTGGTCGCGAGCATCTCGCGCATGCCCGGGCCACCCTTCGGGCCCTCGTAGCGGATGACGAGAACCTCGCCTTCCTTGTAGTGCCTGTTCTTCACGGCCTCGAAGCAGAGTTCCTCGCTGTCGAAGCAGCGGGCCGGGCCGGTGAAGGCCAGCTTGTCCTGCGCCATGCCGGCGATCTTCACAATGGCGCCCTCGGGGGCGAGATTGCCCTTCAGGCCCACCACGCCACCCGTGACGGTAATCGGATTATCGGCCGGGCGAACCACATCCTGGTTCGGGTTCCATTTCACGCTCTCGAGGTTCTCGGCGATGGTGCGGCCGGTGACGGTCAGGCAGTCGCCATGCATGTAGCCATGGTCGAGCAGCGTCTTCATCAGCAGCGGGATGCCGCCGACCTCGAACATGTCCTTGGCGACATACCTGCCTCCGGGCTTGAGGTCCGCGATATACGGAGTCTTGCGGAAGATTTCCGCGACGTCGAACAGATCGAAATCGATCCCGCATTCATGCGCGATGGCCGGAAGATGAAGCGCGGCATTGGTGGAGCCACCCGACGCTGCAACCACCACGGCCGCGTTTTCCAGCGCCTTGCGGGTCACGATGTCGCGCGGGCGGATGTTCCTGGCGATGAGCTCCATCACCATCTCGCCCGCCGTCATGCAGAACCGGTCGCGGATTTCATAAGGCGCCGGTGCGCCCGCCGAATAAGGCAGCGCGAGACCGATGGCCTCGGATACGGTCGCCATGGTGTTGGCAGTGAACTGCGCACCGCAGGCACCGGCGGAGGGGCAGGCCGCCTGCTCGATTTCCTCGAGGCTCTGGTCGTCCAGCGCGCCCACCGAGTGCTTGCCGACGGCCTCGAACACATCCTGCACGGTGATCTGCTGGCCGCGCCAGGTGCCCGGCAGGATGGAGCCGCCATAGATGAAGACCGACGGCACGTTGAGGCGCACCATCGCCATCATCATGCCCGGCAGGGATTTGTCGCAGCCCGCAAGGCCCACCAGCGCATCATAGGAATGGCCGCGCATGGTCAACTCGACCGAATCGGCGATCACCTCGCGCGAGGCCAGCGAGGATTTCATGCCCTGATGGCCCATGGCGATGCCATCGGTAACGGTGATGGTGCAGAACTCGCGCGGCGTGCCGCCAGCGGCCGAGACGCCTTTCTTCACGGCCTGCGCCTGGCGCATCAGCGAGATGTTGCAGGGTGCTGCCTCGTTCCAGCACGAGGCGACGCCCACTAGCGGCTGGTGGATCTGGGTCTTCGTGAGGCCCATCGCGTAGAGATAGGAACGGTGCGGCGCGCGCTCCGGTCCTTCCGTCACGTGACGGCTCGGGAGCTTCGCCTTGTTGTACGTGAATTCAGTCATCGCCCGTTCCTTTTCGTCCCTGAAAACCCATCTCTTTTGCCGGTTTTCCACCCACCCTAGCGATTGCCACAGGCGCGCGCCTGTCTCAATCACCCGGGGCGGTCGGGAGTTACGGTTTGGTTAACCAGCCGAACCACCTCCCCGACCAAAAAAGCTTAAGTTTCCAAGGTCGTTAGCAAGAGCATGGTTGGCGCGCGCTTTGTGGCGCAAAAGCGGCGGAGCCCGTGCCGCCAAAAGGCGCATTTCGAATCCATCCGGCCTGTTGCGGAAACATCACAAAAGCAAGCATGCGTCCCGAAAAGACGCCGCATGAAAAAGCCGCCCGGCAAGGCCGGACGGCTCAGTTCCCGATCAGGCGCAGGGCATCACCCCAACCGCTTCAATGCCTCGTCGATCCGAGCGATACGGTTCTCGGCCTCCGCGAGGCGCTCGCGGTTTTCCTCGATCACCTCTTCGGGCGCGCGCGCCACGAAATCCGGGTTGTCGAGCTTGCGCTTCGTGCCATCCATGTCCTTCACGAGCTTCTCGCGCTCACCCGTGAGGCGTTTCTTCTCCGCCGCGATGTCGATGATCCCCGCGAGCGGAATGCAGGCCACCTGCCCGCGCACGACGATCTGCACGCTCTGCGCGGGCGCCTCGTGCATGAACTGGATTTCCGAGACGCGCGCCATGCGCCGAAGCGCATCTTCCGCGGCCTTGGCGCGCGTTACGCCCGCCGCATCGGCTTGCACGAAAACAAGAGGCGCGAGCGTCGCCACCGGCACGTTCATTTCCGCGCGCGCCGAGCGGATCTCGGAGATGAGATCGACCGTAAACCCGATCTCCGCTTCTGCCGCTGCATCCGCGACGCCGATCGGCGCGGGCCAGATGCCGGTGCACAATTGCCCCCTTTTGTTTCCTGACGCGTTTTCTTCACGCGAACCGGTGCCCACTTCGCTTGAAAACGCTGCTGCCTGCCCGGCGAACTCGCCATAGGCCGCGTTCAGCTCTTCCGTGATGAAAGGCATGAACGGGTGGAGCATCCTCACGGTGCGATCGAGGATGAAAGCCACCGCCGCGCGGGTCTCCTCCTTCGCATTCCAATGC
>NZ_JBJTDY010000168.1:0-29456 GCF_046092605.1 Rhabdaerophilum sp.
GTTTTCATGCGTCTCGATGAAGAGACCGGCAACCCCCACCGCGATCGCGGCGCGGGCGAGAACCGGCACGAATTCGCGCTGCCCGCCGGTGGAACCGCCCTGCCCGCCCGGCTGCTGCACGGAATGGGTCGCATCGAAGATGACGGGGCAGGCGCATTGCTCGGCCATGGTCGGCAGGCCGCGCATGTCGGTGATGAGCGTGTTGTAGCCGAAGCTCGTGCCGCGCTCGCAGGCCATCACGCGGGTATTGCCGGCATCGGTGATCTTCGCGACGACATTCCTCATGTCCCACGGCGCGAGGAACTGGCCCTTCTTCACGTTGATCGCCGCGCCGGTTTTCGCGGCCGCGACGAGCAGATCGGTCTGCCGGCAGAGGAAGGCGGGGATCTGCAGGCAATCGACGATGCTCGCCACTTCCGCGCATTGGCCGGGCTCATGCACATCGGTGATGACCGGCAGGCCGAAATCGCTTCGGATATCGGCGAAGACCGCCAGCGCCTTCTCGAGCCCGATGCCGCGCGCCGCCTTGCCGGAAGTGCGGTTCGCCTTGTCGAAGGAGGACTTGTAGATGAGCCCGATGCGCAAGCTTTCGCAGATTTCCTTCAGGCTGCCGGCCATCGCGAAGGCATGGTCGCGGCTTTCCATCTGGCAGGGGCCGGCGATCAGCGCGAAGGGCCGGCTGTTCCCGAAAGTCACGGGACCGATGGTCACATCCGTCATCGAAGATCCTCTGTTCTCCGGGAGGGGTCCGGAGCGGCCTTCGCGATAGGCCCTCGGCGGTTTGATCGCAAGCCCCGCCATGCCGGGAGGCCCGGCCAGCGGCCGTCACGCCACCAAACGCTCAAGCCGGATCGCGGTGGCGAAGCCGGGGCGCGGCTCGATGGTGAAGGCATCGCCGGCGGCAACCATGCCAAGCCCCATCCGCACCGCCTGCCTGGCGACCGCGGCCGGCTCGGTGACCCTGAGGCCAAAGCCGGCGAAATGCGGGGGGCTCGTCCGGGCTTCGACACCATAGAGGAAGCGGAACGTGTCGGGCGTGACAATTTCCACCCGTGTCCGGCCGCAATCCAGCGCGATCCCCGATGAAGAGGCGCGCATCTCCCGGCAATCGGCGAAAGCCGAGAGGAAGATGTGATGATCGGAGGGGTTTTCCGCCACGAGTGTCACGCGGGAGATGCCGCTGGCACCATTGGGGTGCTGCTGGAGCGCCGGCGACCAGAAATTCTCCGGAAAATGCTGCTGGCAGACGAAGAAACCGCATTCGGCCAGGTCTCGCGCATGCGCGAAGGCCAGTGTGAAGGCCACTTCCACCTCCGTGCCATCCGCCTTCACGCCCTTGCGCCTGAAATCGAACGGGGCGAAGGAGCCTACGCCTTCGCTTGCGAAGCGCATGGCATCGGCCTTCGCATTCTCGCTTTTCAGCACCATCATCGAAAGGCCGGGCTGGCGGGCGATCGCCTCGGCCACGAAGGCACCGAAGGAAAAGAACCCCGGCTGATGCGGCGGCACCTGCGCGCCCTCGCCCACCGAGATCAATTCGAGAAAGGTTTCGTCCGCGAACTGGATCAGGCGGTTTTCCGTGCCCCAGGGATGGCGGTTGCGCGCGCCCACGCGCCAGCCCAGCGCCTCGAACTCTCCGGCGAGCTGATCGAGATCGGTGGTGCCGAGAACCAGGTGATCGAGGGGGCGCGGCGACATGCCATCTCCTTGTGGTTCGGGACTGCGCTGCGGTCGAGTTTCCGCGTGCGGGCCGTTCGAGCGTTTAGCCCATGCGTTCCTTGCGCGCAAAGCCTGCCAGAGTTCGGCCAAGGGCCGGCCCTCCGTCAGGGCTCGATGACATGCGGCACGAAGCGCGCGAGATTGCCGGTGATGAGGCTCGAATCCTCGCGGATGAGCATGCCCGCCGGCTGGCTCGCGACCATCCAGGCGCCGATTACCACATGGCCACCGCCGAAATCCGGGATCTCCACGAGCTTCTGGCGCATGATCGGGCCACCATAGGGACCCGAGGTCTCGGTGACCGGCTTGCCATCGCGGATGATCCGGATATTCGCGCCCTCGCGGGAATGGATCGGCTTCTCGACGAAAGACGCGCCGAGATCATCACCTTCCTGCCCGGCAAAATAGGCCGGCAGCAGGTTCGGATGTCCCGAATGCATCCGCCAGAGATGCGGCAGCAACGCCTTGGTGGAGAGAACGGCTTTCCAGATCGGCTCGATGAATTGCGTGCGGCTGCCGATGACCGATTGGCCGAATTCCTCCCGGAACATCCATTCCCAGGGGTAGAGCTTGAACAACACGTCGATCTCGCCATTGGCGAGGTCCACGAAGGTGCCATCGCGCGCAATGCCGATCTCGTCCATGAAGAGGAACCGCGTCGAAAGGCCCGCGGCCTTCGCGCAATCCTCGAGATAGGCGACCGTGCCGCGATCCTCGGCGCTATCCCTCGCGCAGGCAAGATGCAGCCGGTAGGCTGAACTGCCCCTGAGATGGCGAAACGCCTCCACGAGCCTTTCATGCACGGAGTTATACTGGTCCGAACCGGCGGGCAGCACGCCGCGCGCGATCTGCTCTTCCAGCCAGTCCCACTGGAACACGCCGGTCTCGAACAGGGCCGTGGGCGTATCCGCGTTGTATTCCAAGAGCTTGGCTGGTCCGGTGCCCGCATAGGCGAAATCGAACCTTCCATAGAGATTGCGATCGCCGCGCTGCCAGCTCTCGTGGATCGTGCCCCAGAAATCGCGCGGAATGCCCAGCGAAGTGAGGATTTCCTCGCTGCCGATCGCCTCGGCCACGAAGGCGAGGCACATCTCTTCGAGTTCGGCGGAGGGGGCTTCGATGCCTTCCTCGACCTCGCGTAGGCTGAAGGCGAAAGCTGCGCTCTCGTCCCAATAGGGCGTGCCCTCCGCCGTGTGAAAGGTGAAGCCCATGCGCTGCGCCGTGTCGCGCCAGTCCGGCCGTTCGGGAAGCGTCAGGCGACGCATCAGGAGGACGAGGAGGAGGAGGTCGAGCGCGCGGTCGAGCCGAAGCCGCCGCGCGTCACGGTCGAACTCTGCACGCTCGGCACGCCACCCCGCCCGGTGGTGATGCTGCGAGGCACGGTGACGGGGCCGGGCTGGGATGCATTTCGGCTCACGGTCGTGCCGGCGGCGGTGGAATAGCTGCGCCAGCCGCCCGCCGCGCCGGTTGAAGAGGTCGAGCGCGGCACCACGCAGCCCGGCTGTGTGGCCGGCGTGAAGCCCGGCGTGCAGGGCTGCTGGTTGCGCAAAGGCGGCAGAAGCGCTTGCGGCTGGCGCTGGCCGAGGAGCCTCTGCGCGATCATCACGCCCGCAAGGCTGGGCAGGAAGGAGGTCGTGCCGGCCATGGTCGCGGGCTTGCACTGGCCCGGGCCATATTGCGCTTCACAATCCCCCTGCGCGTTGAAGCGCGGCGCCTCCGTGAGGTGTTTTTCCTCGGCGGCCGCGAATTCCGCCTCGCATTGCTCGCGCGTCATCGCGCTGGCGGTCACGCAGGCGCTGAGGCTCTCGTAGATCTCGGCCTTGTCGCTGTCGGAAACCGGTCCGCCCGAACGGCCGAGCCATGCGCCGGCGATCAGCAGGCCGGTCGCACCGATTAAGATCATCGAGGAGCGTTTCATCGCCGATGCCCTTACACGCTCATCGAGGCAGCATTGAGGAGCCCCGCCCCGAGGCTGACGCTCGCGACCGTGATGCCCGCCGCGATGTTGCCCGCGCCGACCTTCGCCGAGAGACCCGGCACGATGAAGCGGCAGACGAGATAGGCGATAAGCTGCACCACGAAAGCGGCGAAACCCCAGACGAGCATGTCGGGGATGCTCACGGCCTGCGCGACGGCCTTCGAGAGCGGCAGCACGAAACCGATCAGGCTCCCGCCCAGCGCGATGGCCGCCGCGACATTCCCCTCGCGGATCAACGCGATTTCGTCATGCGCGGTCAGGCGCATGTAGACGAGCACGAAGATCGTCAGCAGGGCGGCCGCGACGATGAAATACAGGATGAAATGCGGCAGGCCGCCGAAAGTGCCCGCGAACATCCGTCCCTCGATCTCGAACATGGCGATTCCCCCCTATCCGGCACGATATCCTGCCTCGCAGGAGCCGGAAAGGAAAGCGTCAGACCAACCGGCTCTGGGCCATCGCCGCGGCGATGAAGCTTGCGAAAAGCGGGTGCGGCTCGAAGGGGCGCGATTTCAGCTCGGGGTGATATTGCACGCCCACGAACCAGGGGTGATCGGGATATTCGATCGTCTCGGGCAGGAGGCCATCGGGCGAGACGCCTGAGAACAGCAGGCCCTTCGCCTCCAGCTTGTCGCGGAAGGCCATGTTCACCTCGTAGCGGTGGCGATGGCGCTCATGGATGACATCCGAACCATAGATGCCGGCGATCCGCGAATTGGCAACGAGCCTTGATTCATAGGCCCCGAGGCGCATCGTGCCGCCGAGATCGCCGCCCGATTGCCGCTTTTCAAGCTGACCCTTGTTCATCCACTCGGTCATCATGCCGACGACGGGAATGTCGCAGGGGCCGAACTCGGTGGAGGATGCGCCGGCCAGCCCGGCGAGATTGCGCGCGGCTTCGAGCACCGCCATCTGCATGCCGAAGCAGATGCCGAAATAGGGCACATTGCGCTCGCGGGCGAAGCGCGCGGCCTGGATCTTGCCCTCCGCGCCGCGATAGCCGAAGCCGCCGGGGACGAGGATGCCATGAACATGCTCGAGGTAACTCGAGGCATCCTCGCGCTCGAAGATTTCCGAATCGATCCAGTCGAAATTCACTTTCACCCGGTTGGCGATGCCGCCGTGGTGAAGCGCTTCCATCAGCGATTTATAGGCGTCCTTCAGGCCGGTATATTTGCCGACGATGGCGATGGTCACTTCGCCTTCGGGGTTGCGCAGGGTCGAAACGATATGCTGCCAGCGCGAAAGATCGGGCTCCGGGCCTTCATCCAGACCGAAGACACGCAGGACTTCGCGGTCGAGCCCCTCTTCATGGTAAGCGAGCGGCACCGCGTAGATCTGATCGACATCGCGCGCCTCGATCACCGCCGAGGGGCGCACGTTGCAGAAGAGCGCGAGCTTCTTCCTCTCGCCCTCGGGGATCTCGCGATCGCAGCGGCAGAGCAGGATGTCCGGCTGGATGCCGATCGAGCGCAATTCCTGCACCGAGTGCTGGGTGGGCTTCGTCTTCAGCTCGCCAGCGCTGGGAATATAGGGCAGCAGCGTGAGATGGATGTAGCAGGAATGGCCCTGCGGCAATTCATTGCGCAACTGTCGCACGGCCTCGAAGAACGGCAGGCCCTCGATATCGCCCACCGTGCCACCCACCTCGATCAGCACGAAATCGTAGTCCTCGTTGCTCGCGAGCACGAAGTTCTTGATGGCATCCGTGACATGCGGGATGACCTGCACGGTCGCGCCGAGATAATCGCCGCGTCGCTCCCGGGCAATGATCTCCTGGTAGATGCGCCCCGTCGTGATATTGTCCGACTTTCTGGCCGAAACCCCGGTGAAGCGCTCGTAATGGCCGAGATCGAGGTCGGTTTCCGCCCCGTCATCGGTCACGAAGACCTCGCCGTGCTGATAGGGGCTCATGGTCCCCGGATCCACGTTCAGATAGGGGTCGAGCTTGCGCAGGCGCACGGTATATCCGCGCGCCTGAAGCACCGCGCCGAGAGCTGCGGAGGCGAGACCCTTGCCGAGGGAGGAAACCACGCCGCCGGTGATGAAGATGTACCGCGTCATGGGGACCGAGCCTTAATCCAGCGCGCCGATTCGGCGCAAATGAAAAAGGCGCCATCCACAAGGATGACGCCCCGATTTCGGGCCCAGGCCCTGATCGAACGTTTACTGGTTCGGCGCGGTGCCGCCCTGCAGGTTGCGGAGCTGGTCGAGAACGTTCGGGGCCGAGCCCGGAGCCGGCGCAGTCTGGCCCGGCAGGGTCGGGGGGGCCGGCGCGTCAATGCCAACCGGGGCGCGCTTCGGCGCGTTGCGGGCGGCCATGACGCCGAGGGTCAGCGAGGTGACGAAGAACGCCGCGCCGAGGATCGCCGTGGTGCGCGAGAGCAGGTTCGTCTGCCCGCGGCCCGTCATGAAGGACGAGGGGCTCGAACCCATGCCGAGGCCGCCGCCTTCCGAGCGCTGCAACAGCACCACGCCGGCCAGCGCCAGCACGATGACGAGGTGAATGGCAATCAGAACGGTTTCCATCGGTCAGTTCGGTCCAGCAAGGGGAAAGGGGCGGCGGGGGCCACCATCCGCAAGGATTTGGCCTCCCATACCGGGAAATGCAAGGAAGGCAAAGACGCAAAATCGCGTCAGGCCGCGTTGGCGATGGCGAGGAAATCCGCCGCCTTGAGGCTCGCGCCACCCACCAGCGCGCCATCGACATCCTCGAGCGCGAGGATTTCGGTCGCGTTCGAGGGCTTGACCGAGCCGCCATAGAGTATGCGGCACTTCTCGGCCTCGCCCTTCGCGAGAACGCCTCGCAGCGTCTTGCGGATATCTGCGTGCATCTCGGCGATATCCGCAGGGGTGGGGGTGAGGCCCGTGCCGATGGCCCAGACCGGCTCATAGGCAACAACAACCTGATCCGCCCGCGCGCCGGCGGGGACCGAGCCCCTGATCTGGCGACGCACGACCGACAGCGCCTTGCCGGCCTCGCGCTCGGCGCGCGTTTCGCCCACGCAGATGATGGCGATCATCCCCTGCCCGATCGCGGCTTCCGCCTTGGCCTTCACTTGCGTATCCTTCTCGGCATGATCCGTGCGGCGCTCGGAATGGCCGACGATGATCGCGGTCGCACCCGCTTCGAAGAGCATGCCGGCGGAGAGATCGCCGGTATGCGCGCCGGAGGCTTTGGCATGGCAATCCTGCGCGCCGACACCGATTCCCGTGCCGATGCATACGGCGGCCGCAGTGAAGATCAGCGTTGCCGGCGGGCAAACCAGCAGATCGACCCTGGCGCGCAGGGCGGGTGTCGCGCCCTTCCCCATCGCCTGGATTTCCGCAAGGTCGGCCCGGAGGCCGTTCATCTTCCAGTTTCCGGCGATCAGGGTCTTGCGCATGGATCAGGTTCCATAAAGGCAGGGATTGTTCCGGCCCGGCCGGTAGCATGCTGAGCGCGAGCGTTCAACGCGCGAGCAGGCCGCGCCTTGCCTTCTGTTTTCGCCATCCCTATGGTCCGGCCCGATTTTTGATCCACGCGCACTGAGCGCCATCGCTTCCGGAGCACCGATCCGCCCATGATGACCGCCATCCGCTCCGCTGCTTCCAACTGGCTCGGCCGCGTCGTCCTCACCGTCGTGATGGGCTTGCTGATCGTTTCCTTCGCGATCTGGGGCATCGGCGACATCTTCCGCGGCGGTTCCACCCGCAATGTCGCGACCGTGGGCAAGGAAGTGATCTCGGCCGAAGCCTATCGCAACGCCTTCAACACGGAACTGCAGAACCTGCAGCGGCGCATTCGCCGCCCGGTGACGACCGCGGAGGCGCGCGCTTTCGGGCTTGATCGCGAGATCCTGAACCGCCTGATCGACGAAGCGGCACTCTCGGCCAAAGCCAATCGCCTCGGCCTCGCGCTCGACGAGCAGGGCGTGAACCGCTCCGTTCTCGAAGCCGAGATCTTCCAGACCGGCGGCCGCTTCGATCGTGAACGCTATCTCTCGCTGCTCCAGCAGAGCGGGCTTTCCGAGCCTGCCTTCCTGCGCCAGCAGGGCGAATTCCTGCTGCGCCAGCAACTCGTACAGGGCCTTGTGGGCGGCATGACCGCGCCTTCGACCTTCAACGCGGCCCTGCACCAGTATCGGGAGGAGGAGCGCAGCCTCGAGGTGGTGGTCATCCCCACCGCGAAGGTGCCCGAGCCGGCCGAACCGACGGCGGACGCGCTCCGGGCCTTCCATAGCGAACGCAGGGCGGAATTCCGCACCGTGGAAACCCGGCAGGCGACGGTTCTCACCGTTTCGCCCCAGATTTTCGCGGGCAGCGTGACGTTGAGCGAGGCGGAACTGCGCGCCTTCCATGATCAGGCGGTGGCAAGTGGCCGCTTCGGCTTGCCCGAGCGTCGCCGTGCCCTGCGCGTGCTCTTCGATTCCGAGGCCGCCGCAAGGGCCGCGGCCGATCGGCTCGCCGGTGGCCTCACTTTCGAGGCGCTGCTGGCCGAGAAGAACCTCAGGGAAGTCGATGTCGATCTTGGCCTGCAGACCCGCGCGCAAGTGGCGGATGCCGCGACGCGCGATGCGATCTTCTCGCTGCCGGAAGGCGGCGTGAGCGCGCCGATCCGCGACCCGTTCGGCTTCGTGCTGATCCGCGTGGCGAAGGTCGAGCCCGGCCGGGCGACGCCGTTCGCCGAGGTGCGCGCCGAGGTGGAATTCGATGCCCGGACGCAGAAACTCACCACCGACCCGGCCGTGAGGCAAAAGGTGGATGACCTCGTGAAGAAGATCGAGGACCAGCGTATCGCCGGCAAGTCGCTCACCGAAGCCGGGCAGGTGGCCGGGCTCAGCCCGCTCGTGATCGAGGGGCTGGACCGCAACGGCAATGGCCCCGATGGCCAGCGCCTGACGGTGCCGGGCAGCACGGAGACGCTGAACGCGATCTTCGCCTCCGATATCGGCCTCGACAACGAGGCGCTCCACCTGCGTGACGGCAGCCATGTGTGGTTCGAGGTGAACCGCGTCGATCCCGCGCGCGACAAGGCGTTCGAGGAGGTCGAAGCGGAGATCCGCACGCGCTATCTCGCCGATCAGAAGTCCAGGGCGATGGGCGAATTTGCGACCGCGCTCGTCAAGCGCATCGAGGCTGGCGAGAGCTTCCACTCCGTCGCGGCCGAACTCGGCGCGCCGGTGCAGACTTTCTCGGCCATCCGCCGCACCTCGAATGATCCGGTTCTCGGCCGCAATGGGGTGGAGCGCGCCTTCGCGGGCGAGATCGGCAAGGTGGCGAGCGCGGTAGCACCCGATGGGATCGGCCGCCTGCTGATCCTGCCCAAAGCATCGACCCTCCTGCCCTATGATGCGGCGGCGGATGCCAATTCGACCTTCTCGCGCCAGCTGGCGCAGGGCATGGCCGATGATGTGTTCCGACAATATGTCGCGGCTCTGCGCAAGGAAGCCGGCGTATTCATCAACGAGGCGCTGCTGGCCCAGACCCTCGGGCAGGCGAACTGATGGAGGCTGCGCAGGATTTCGAGACGTTCGAGCGCCTGTATCGGGCGGGCCAGCCCCAATGCGTGGCGTTGCGGCTGGTTTCGGACCTCGAAACGCCTGTATCGACCTATCTCAAGCTGAAATCCCATGCAGGCGAGCGGCCCTCGTTCCTGCTCGAATCCGTGGAAGGCGGCGCCACCAAGGGCCGGCACTCGATCATCGGCCTCCTGCCGGATCTGGTCTGGCGCTGCCGCAGCGGCACGAGTGAAATCTCCCGCAACGGCTCGGAATTCGCGGCCATGCCGGGCAAGCCGCTGGAAGCCCTGCGCGCCGTTCTGGCGGAGAGCCGCATTCCCGGCCTCGAGCATCTCCCGCCGATGGCGAGCGGTGTGTTCGGCTTCATGGGCTATGACATGGTGCGCGAGATGGAGCGTCTCCCACCCGCCAAGCCCGACCAGATCGGTGTCCCCGACGCGCTGATGATCCGCCCGACGGTCGTGCTGATCTTCGACAATGTGAAGGACGAGCTTGTGCTGGTGACGCCGGTTTTCCCGAAATCGGCAACACCGCCAGCCGCGGCCCATGAATCGGCGCTCGCCCGTCTTCATGACGTGCTCGCCCGGCTCGGTGAGCCCCTGCCGCATGGCGGTGATGCGGGCGACATGCTTGCGCGCATTCCCGAGGCGCAATCCAACACCACGCCTGCGGAATTCCACGCGATGGTCGCCAGGGCGAAGGCATACATCCTCGCGGGCGATATCTTCCAGGTCGTGCTCTCGCAGCGCTTTTCCGCGCCTTTCGATCTCGATGCCTTTTCGCTCTATCGCGCCGTGCGCCGCGTGAACCCCTCGCCCTATCTCTGCTATCTCGATTTCCAGGATTTCCAGATCGTCTGTTCGAGCCCGGAAATCCTCGTGAAGGTGGTGGAGGGGCCGGAGAAGAAAAAGGTGGTGACGATCCGCCCCATCGCCGGCACCCGCAGGCGGGGCGCCACCCCGGCCGAGGATATGGCGCTGGAGAAGGAACTCCTCGCCGACCCGAAGGAGCGCGCGGAGCATCTCATGCTGCTCGATCTCGGTCGCAATGATGTGGGCCGGGTCGCGGAGATCGGCTCGGTGGAAGTGACGGATTCCTTCTTCATCGAGCGCTACAGCCAGGTGATGCACATCGTCTCGAATGTCGAGGGGCGGCTCGATCGGGCGAGATATGATATCCTTGATGCGCTGGCGGCGGGTTTCCCGGCGGGAACGACCTCCGGCGCGCCGAAGATCCGCGCAATGGAGATCATCGACGAACTCGAGAAGGACAAGCGCGGCACATACGCGGGCACGATTGGCTATTTCGGGGCGGATGGCGCAATGGATACCTGCATCATGCTGCGCACCGCGCTCGTGAAGGACGGGATGATGCATGTGCAGGCTGGTGCCGGCATCGTGCATGACTCAGTGCCTGCTTCCGAACAGGCGGAATGCGAGAACAAGGCCAAGGCCCTGTTCCGCGCGGCGGAGGAAGCGGTGCGATTTGCATCCCGCGGCAAACGCGGGCAGTAATCCTTTCTTTGCCATCTTCTGAAGGCGGGGCTCCTCTGCTTCGCTCGACTGCGGATCTTCGCGAATCATTATCCTTTGGCGGTTGATCCTCAGCGCGGGAAATGCCTCAGAAGGAGGGTTTCATGCTTGTCTCCGCCGCATATTCTGTCAGCCAGTTCTCTTTTCAGCGGGGAACCTCCGGGAATGTCCCCGCCACGGTCACCCGCGACGTCTCGACCGGCATTGGCCGGCTGCTGGCCGTGGGCCATCTCAAGGATGCGCCCCGCCTGCATGGTGAAATTCACCAGACCCTGCAGAGCCGGTTCGGCCTCGGTCGTGACGAGGCCACGATCCTCACGCTGCAGATCATGACCGATGCCGTGCGCGAAGCGAATTCGCTGATCTCGGTCGATTTTTCGATCAAGACCTACCGGGAAATGCAGGCCCGGACCATGCCGATGCCGGATGGGCAGCCCACGCCGGATGTGATTGAGGATCTCAATCGGAAAGCGCTGGATTGGACGGCCTAGGCCTGCCTTCGCCTTGACGTCCGGCTGCTTCTCCGCTTTGTCCTGAAGAGGTTTCTCTGCCGGGCAAGGCAAGCTCCATGCGCATCGCGTTGATCGACAATTACGACAGCTTCACCTTCAACGTCGTGCACGCGCTCGGACGCGAGGGCGCGAAGGTCGAGGTTTTTCGCAATGATGCCATGAGCGCGGAGGAACTCCTTGCGCTCGGGCATGAGGCGATTGTCATCTCCCCCGGCCCCTGCACGCCTTCGGAAGCGGGGATTTCGGTTGAGACCATCGAGAAGGCCAATGGCAAGGTGCCGCTGCTTGGCGTCTGCCTCGGTCATCAGGCGATCGGGCAGGCCTTCGGCGGGAATGTCATCCGCGCCTATCCCGTGCACGGCAAGGTTTCGACGATCACGCATGATGGCAGGGGCCTGTTCCGCGGCATGAACCAGGGCCTCACGGTCACGCGCTATCATTCGCTGGTGGTGGAGCGCGCGAGCTTCCCCGCCTGCCTCGTGCCGACCGCCGAAAGCGAGGATGGCCTCGTGATGGCGCTCCAGCATCGCGATTGCCCGACCTTCGGCGTGCAATTCCACCCCGAGAGCATCGCGACCGAGGGCGGACAGCAGATTTTCCGCAATTTCCTGGAACTGGCGCGTGAATTCCGCGCGCATCGCCAGGCCGCGTGACGAGTATCCCGATGGAAGCCTTCAAGCCCCTGATCGCCAAGGCAGCCGCCGGCCTGCCCCTCTCCCGCGAGGAAGCCTCGCTCGCCTTCGCGCAGATGCTCTCGGGCGAGGTGACGCCGGCGCAGATGGCAGGCTTCCTGATGGCCTTGCGTGTTCGCGGCGAAAGCGTCGAGGAGATCACCGGCGCAGTGAGTGCCATGCGCGAGCGGATGGTGAGGGTCGAGGCCCCGGCCGGCGCGATCGACGTGGTGGGCACGGGCGGCGATGCCTCGGGCTCGTGGAATGTCTCGACGCTCGCCGGGTTGATCGTCGCGGCCTGCGGCGTGCCGGTCGCCAAGCATGGCAACCGCGCGGCCTCCTCGAAATCCGGCGCGGCGGATGTGCTTCAGGCGCTGGGTGTGAAGATCGGGCAATCCCCGGATATCGTGGCGAAAATCCTCACGGAAACCGGCTTTGCCTTCATGCTCGCGCCGGCGCATCACCCCGCCATGCGCAATGTCGCGCCGGTGCGCACCGAACTCGGCACGCGCACGATGTTCAACATCCTCGGCCCGCTCTCGAACCCCGCGGGCGTGAAGCGCATCCTGCTCGGCGTGTTCTCCGCGAGCTGGCTGGAGCCCATCGCCGAGACCCTTCGCGATCTCGGCACCGAGCGCGCCTGGATCGTCCATGGTTCGGATGGCCTCGACGAGATGACCACCACCGGCCCGACCCATGTGGTGGAACTCACGAATGGCCAGCTTCGTCGCTTCGAGGTCACGCCCGAGGAAGCGGGGCTTCCCCGCACCGCGCCCGGGGCGCTGAAAGGCGGCGAGCCGAGCCAGAACGCGGCAGCACTTCGCGATGTCGTCGCCGGCAAGCCCGGGGCTTATCGCGATATCGCGATTTTCAACGCGGCGGGCGTTCTGGCGGTGGCGGGCAAGGCCGCGACCCTGAAGGACGGTGCCGGGATGGCCGCCAAGGCGATCGATTCCGGCAAGGTCTCCGCCCTGCTCGACCGCGTGATCGCGGTTTCGAACGCGTGAGGGTCGCCAGAAGCACGCAAGAAGCGCCCAAGAAGTGTCAGATGAGGGGCACATGAGGGTCACATGAGGGGCATATGAGCGACATTCTCCGCACCATCGAGGCGACGAAGCGCGAGGAAATCGCCGCCGCCAGGGCGCGCCTTCCGCTGCCAGAGC
This sequence comes from Rhabdaerophilum sp., assembly GCF_046092605.1. Taxonomy (NCBI): domain Bacteria; kingdom Pseudomonadati; phylum Pseudomonadota; class Alphaproteobacteria; order Hyphomicrobiales; family Rhabdaerophilaceae; genus Rhabdaerophilum; species Rhabdaerophilum sp. The sequence continues at coordinate 13,077 of NZ_JBJTDY010000168.1, forward strand.
TTCGCGCCCGCGCCGAGACGAAGCGTGCTCCCCGTGGGTTTCTCGCGGCTCTGGAAAAGAAGGTTCAGGCGGGGCAATTCGCGCTGATCGCCGAGATCAAGAAAGCGAGCCCCTCCAAGGGCCTGATCCGCGCGGATTTCGATCCGCCGGCCCTGGCGCGCGCCTATGACGCCGGCGGCGCGGCCTGCCTCTCGATCCTTACGGACCGGAAATATTTCAAGGGTGCCGCGAGCCACCTCACCTCGGCGCGCGCGGCGGTGAGCCTGCCCGTGATCCGCAAGGATTTCCTGATCGACCCCTATCAGGTGTTCGAGGCCCGCGCGATGGGCGCGGATTGCATCCTGGTGATCATGGCGAGCGTCGATGACGCGCTCGCGGCCGATCTCGTCGCCACGGCCTCGGCGCTCGGCATGGACAGCCTCATCGAGGTGCATGACGAGACCGAACTGTCACGCGCGCTCAGGCTGCCCTCGCCTCTTCTCGGCATCAACAACCGCGACCTCAAGACCTTCCATGTCGATCTCGCAGTTTCCGAGCGGCTGGCGAAGCGCGTTCCGAAGGATAGGCTGCTTGTGGGCGAAAGCGGCATCTTCACGCAGGCGGATTGCCAGCGTCTCGCTCAGAGCGGCATCTCGACCTTCCTGGTGGGCGAAAGCCTGATGCGGCAGGCGGATGTGGAAGCTGCGACGCGCACGCTTCTCGGCCTGAAGCCTGCCCTGAAGGTCGCGTGATGAGCAAGCTCACGCATCTTGATGCTTCCGGCGCAGCCCATATGGTCGATGTGGGCGAGAAAGCCTTGACCTCGCGCGAGGCCGTGGCCGAAGGCCGCGTGGTGATGGCGCCGGAAACCCTGACGCTCATCCGCGATGGCCTTGCGAAAAAGGGGGATGTCATCGCCACCGCGCGCATCGCCGGCATCATGGCCGCGAAGAAGACGCATGAACTCATTCCGCTCTGCCATCCGCTGCTGCTCACGAAGGTTTCACTCGATATCGAGGCCGATGAGAGCCTGCCCGGCCTCGTCGTGCGTGGGCTCGCGCGCGTCACCGGCCAGACCGGCGTTGAAATGGAGGCGCTGACCGCTGTTTCCGTCGCCTGCCTCACGATCTACGACATGGCCAAGGCGGTTGATCGCGGCATGCGCATCGAGGGCATCCGCCTGCTCGAGAAGCGCGGTGGCAAGAGCGGCGACTGGGTCGCCGATCCGAGCGGCTGATGGGCGGCGACACCCCGCTTCTGCCGGTGGCGCAAGCGCTTGCGCGCCTGCTCGCGCGAGCGGAAGCCTTGCCGAAACAGGCCGAAACCGCGCCGATCATCCGCGCCGCGGGCCGCGTCCTCGCGGCGGATCTCGTGGCCACGCGCACGCAACCGCCTTTCGCCATGTCCGCGATGGATGGCTATGCCCTGCGCGCGGAGGATTGCAGGCCCGGCAAACCCTTGCGTCTCCTGGGCGAAAGTGCCGCCGGCCACCCCTTCGAGGGCAGGCTTGAACCCGGTGCCGCCATCCGCATCTTCACGGGCGCGAAGCTTCCAGACGGTGCCGATTCGGTGCTGATCCAGGAGGATGCGCGCGCGGAGGGTGGGTTCGTGACGCCGGAGAGCCCTGCGAGACCCGGCGATTTCATCCGCCAGGCCGGGCGTGATTTCACCGCCGGCGAGACCGGTCTTTCCGCCGGAACGCGGCTCTCCCCGGCGCATATCGCGCTGGCCGCGGCCATGAACCACGCTTGCGTGCCGGTCTATCGCCAGCCGCGCATCGCTCTTCTGGCCACGGGCGATGAACTCGCCCTGCCCGGCCCGGATGTGCCGCTCGCAGCCACCATTGCCTCGAATCTCATCGGCCTTTCCGCGCTGGTGGAGGCGCGGGGCGGCGTGGTGCTCGATCTCGGAATCGCCCGCGACACGCCGGAAAGCCTGAACACCGCGATGGATCGTGCGATGGCCGAAGGGGCCGATCTGCTGGTGACCATCGGCGGCGCATCCGTGGGCGACCGCGATCTCGTGCGCCCCGTCTTGACGGCGCGTGGCGCGGTGCTTGATTTCTACCGCATCGCCATGCGGCCGGGAAAGCCGCTGAATTTCGGCAGCCTCGGCGCCATGCTCTATCTCGGCCTGCCGGGAAATCCGGTCTCCGCCCTGGTTTGCGGCACATTGTTCCTGGCGCCACTCGTGCTGGCGATGCAGGCCGATGCGCAAGCGGGCGCGGATCGCACCCGGACGGCACTGCTCGGCCGTGACCTTCCCGAGAATGATCGGCGTGAGGATTATCTGCGCGCCAGCCTCTCGATTGATGCCGCTGGCATGCCGGTCGCCACGCCCTTCGCGGATCAGGATTCATCGCTGCTCTCGGTGCTGGCGCGAGCCGGGGCGCTGGTGATCCGCGCGCCGGGCGCGGCCGCCGCGACCGCCGGCCAGACCTGCCGCATCCTGTATCTGTAATCCCGCGCCAGAACGAACGCTTGCGGAACACAAGCCGAACATGGTAGAGATGTTCAGGATTTGTTTTGGCCGAGTCGGGGCCGCAGGCGGGGTTCGGGGACATGCTCACACGCAAGCAGATGGAATTGCTGCGCTTCATTCACGAGCGCCTTCAGGAGAACGGGGTTCCCCCCTCCTTTGATGAAATGAAGGAGGCTCTGGACCTGAAATCCAAATCCGGCATCCATCGGCTCATTCTCGCGCTGGAGGAGCGTGGCTTCATCCGTCGCCTGCCGAACCGTGCCCGCGCGCTGGAAGTCATCCGCTTGCCGGATGTTCAGACACCCCGGCCCGGTCGCCAGCGTTTCGCGCCGAGTGTCATCGAAGGGGATCTCGGCAAGGTGCGCGCGCTCGCCCCGACCGAACCGGAGACGCAGCGCCCGGTTGCCATTCCCATCATGGGCCGCATCGCGGCGGGCACACCGATCTCCGCAATCCAGAACCGCGCCTCAACCATTGATGTCTCGCCCGAGTTCCTCAGCCATGGTGAGCATTTCGCGCTGGAAGTGCGCGGCGATTCGATGATCGAGGCGGGCATCTTCGATGGCGATCTGGTGATCATCCGCAAACAGGAAAGCGCCAATACGGGTGATATCGTCGTTGCGCTGATCGACGACGAGGAGGCCACTCTGAAACGGATGCGCCGCAAGGGCGCTTCGATTGCGCTGGAAGCCGCCAATCCGAACTACGAAACCCGCATTTTCGGGCCGGATCGCGTGCGCGTGCAGGGACGACTGGTCAGCCTCATCCGCCGTTATTGTGGCGAGAGGGCGGGGTCTTCCTCCGGTTCGAACCGGGCGGGGGGCCGTGGCCGCTGCGGGGATGTGGCCGGGCCTTCGGGGAAGCCGGTGGCGCTCGGGCCGCTTTCCGGCTCTTCGGTCATCGGGGGTGGCGTCTTGCGCCAGGCTCTTGTCTTGCGCCAGGGTCTTGTCTTGCGCGGATCGAGGCTGGTGTCACGGGCAGCGATCCGGCCGTCGCGCAAGTGGATCTGCTGGGCGCCAAGGCGGGCGAAGCTCTCCCCGGAGAGGAGCAGGCGGTTGGGTCCGCACAGCGCGGCATCAGCCGTGACCGGGGTGATGATGATCTGCGCGCGTTGGCAATCGAGGCGAGCGGCTTCCGGCGTGAGAGAGAGGGCCACATTCCGGCCATCCGGAAGGGTGCCGGTGCAGCCCGTCCGGTCGCAACGCGCACGTTGACGCAGCGTTGGGTCATCGGGTCGGCGGGCATCGCCGAGCGCGGGCAGCCATTGCTGGAGCGTGAAGCCCGAGGGAGAAGCGGGCGAGAGCAAAGTATAGCTTCCGCTTGCATCGCGGAGCAGCGCCATGCGGCCATCGGGTGCGATCATCAGGTCCGGCAAGGGCGTGGCCTTGAGCAGAATGGCCCAGAGCAGAACTAGCGGCACTGCGAGCAAGCGCAGGGGCGAACGGAAAATCACCAGCACCAACAGGGCGATGACCAGCAATGCAAAGAGATGGCCCGGTGCTTTCGGCACGGGCGGCGCGGCCCCCTCGATGCCGGCGACCTTCTCGGCCACGAACAGAACGCCGCGGGTTCCCTCGCCCATCACGCGCCAGACCCAGCCATCAAGCCCAAAAGGCAGGAGCATGGTTCCGATCACGCCGGCGGGCATCACCACGAGGCTCACGAGCGGGATCGCCAGCGCGTTGCCGATGAGGCCATAGGGGTTAAGCCGGTGGAAATGCCAGGCCGAGAACGGTGCGGTCGCGAGGGACGCGAGCAGGGTCGTTGCAACAATGCCGAGGAAGGCAAAAACCATGGCCTGCCCTGCCCGCTCCAGGAAACCCGGCCGGAAGCGACCGCGCAATTCGGGCTCGGGCTCCGGCCGGTAACGCCGCCAGAGATCATTTCCGGCGATCAGCGCTGCCACAGCCGCATAGGACATCTGGAAACTTGGCCCCAGCAGGGCCTCGGGCTCCCGCGCGAGCACGATCAGCGCGGAAATCGCGACATTCCGCAGGGCGAGCGCCGGGCGATCCACGAGAATCGCCCCGAGCATCACGAGCATCATGATCAGCGAGCGCTCGGTGGCCACTTCGGACCCCGAGAAGACACAATAGCCGATGGAGCCGAGCATGGCCCCGGCCGCCGCCCATTTCTTGATGGGATATCGCAAGGCAAGCGCGGGCGAGAGTGCCAGCAGGGCGCGGAGGGTCCAGAACATCACCCCGGCCGCCAGCACCATATGCAGGCCGGAAATCGAGACGATGTGATAGAGGCCGGATGCGCGCAGAACGTCATTCGTCTCGTTCGAGATCAGCCCGCGTTTCCCGGTGATCAGGGCGGCCGAGAGCGCGCCGGCCTCGCCACCGATGGCCTGCGCGATGCGATCGGTCATCGCATTGCGGGCGCGATCGATGAAGGCATTGAAACGCAGGCTGAAATCGGGCTCCCCCCTGGAGGGCGTGACCTCGATGCGGCCGATGGCGTAGCCGATGCCGCCCACGGCGCGGAAGAAGGAATCGCGCCGGAAATCATAGCCGCCCGGCATGGCCGGCTCGGAGGGCGGCGCGAGCCGCGCGCGCAGGGTGACATGGGTGCCGGCCTCGATCGTCGGGCGACCCGGCGCGCCGATCCGCACGCGGTAGGGCGCGCTTTGCGGCCTGGCAGCGCGATCATCCGCGAGGTGGGTGACGCGCAACAGGATGCGATGGCGAAGCGGGCCGGCATCGACCTGCTCGACATGGCCCGAGATGCTCACCGGGATCGCGCGTTCGAGCATCGGCGCGGCCATGCCGGCGGTGCGCCATGTCCCGGCAGTGAATCCCGCCGCCATCATCGCGAGGGCAATAGCGATGGCACGGAGGAGACCGTCGACACGGATCGCAAGGGTGCCGGCAAACAGCAACAGAACTGGTCCTGCCCATAGGGTTGGCTCGGAGGATGCCGCAAAATAGGCGAGGACGCCCAGCGCAAAAGCCACGGGAAGCAGAAGGAAACCGGTGCGCCTGTCGCGCTCTTCTTCCACCCAGCGACCAAGCAGGCTTCCGAAGCGCCCCTGAAACCCCGCATGCGACCACGCGGCTGCGGGGCTTGCAAGCACACCGGCAGAAGCGCGAGAGGGGGCCCAGCGGGTCATCGGCGCGGTGCTCCCTCTTGCGCTGGGTGAAACGGGCATTTGCGCACCCGTTCCTTCATGCTAGATCGCGCGGCAAAGCCGGGCAATGCCCGCCGAACTCCCGTTTTCCAATGTGAAAGCTGCTTTTTCCCATGTCTGATCCCATCGTCACGCGCTTCGCGCCCTCGCCCACGGGGTTCCTCCATATCGGCGGGGCGCGCACAGCGCTTTTCAACTGGCTGCTCGCACGCCGCCACGGTGGGAAGATGCTGCTGCGCATCGAGGATACCGACCGCGTGCGCTCAACACCCGAGGCGATTGACGCGATCATCGACGGCCTGAAATGGCTGGGCCTCTCCTGGGATGGCGATGTCATCTACCAGTTCGCGCGCGCGCCGCGGCACAAGGAAGTGGCCGAGGCGATGCTCGCCAATGGCCGCGCCTACAAATGCTATGCGACATCGGAAGAACTCGAGGCGATGCGCGAGGCCGCGAAGGCGGCGGGCAAGCCCGTGCGCTATGACGGCCGCTGGCGCGACAAGGGACCGGAGGACCACGCGAAGGCCGAGGCCGAGGGCCGCAAATACGTGATCCGCCTGAAGGCGCCGCTCGGCGGGCAGACCATCGTGCAGGATCTCGTCCAGGGCACGGTGACCTGGGACAACGAGAATCTCGATGACCTCGTGCTCCTGCGTTCGGATGGCACGCCGACCTACATGCTCGCGGTGGTGGTGGATGACCACGACATGGGCGTGACGCACATCATCCGCGGCGATGATCACCTGACCAATGCCGCCCGCCAGACGCAGATCTACGAGGCGAATGGCTGGAAGGTGCCACAGATGGCGCATATCCCGCTAATCCACGGGCCGGACGGCGCGAAGCTCTCCAAGCGCCATGGCGCGCTGGGTGTCGATGCCTATCGCGCGCTGGGCTACCTGCCGGAAGCTTTGCGGAACTATCTCGTGCGTCTGGGATGGGCGCATGGCGACCAGGAGATCTTCTCGACCGACGAGATGACCGCCGTGTTCGACCTCAGGAATGTGGGCCGTTCGCCCGCGCGCTTCGATTTTGCGAAACTCGAGAGCATCAATGGTCATTACATGCGCAAGACCGATGACGCGGCGCTGCTAGCGGCGCTTCGTCCCGTCCTGGCGCATGTCGAGGGGGGTGAGGCGATCGCCGCCGCGCTGACGCCGGAAAAGGAAGCGCAGTGGATCGCGGCCATGCCCGGCCTGAAGGAGCGCGCGAAGACGCTGGTGGAACTCATTGATGGATCGCGCTTTCTCTTCGCTGCGCGGCCGCTCGCAATGGACGAAAAGGCGTGCGACATCCTCGCGAAGGATGGCAAGGCGATCATCGCGCGGCTGCTCGCGCGCCTCGAGGCCGTTCCGCTGTGGGAAACCGCAAGCCTGGAGGAGGCGGTGCGTGCGGAAGCCGAATCCAGCGGCCTGAAGCTCGGCGCGCTGGCCCAGCCCCTGCGCGCCGCCCTCACCGGGCGGGCGACCTCACCAGGAATCTTCGAGGTTCTCGTGGTGCTTGGCCGCGAGGAATGCCTCGGTCGATTGCGGGATCAGGCCGCGTGACAGAAACGAGGGGGAATGCACATCTTGTGGCAGCCCCATGCGACAACACGCGGCATCATCCGGAAGCCCAACTTGACAGGCGGGGTGGTTTGTTTACGCCTCCATCGTAGGGTCTTGCGGCAGCGCAACATAGGGCGGCGAGACCAGGGATTGATGGCCGGGACGCGGGGATGCAGCCGGCCAAGCGAAACAGAAGGGAGGGTGCCGTGACAGCCCATTCGATGACCTTGAAAATGGACGACAAGGTATTGGACCTCCCGGTGCGAGCCGGCACGATCGGTCCGGCCGTGGTGGATATCGGCAAGCTCTATGCGAGTACCGGCATGTTCACCTACGATCCGGGCTTCACCTCCACGGCGGCCTGCGAATCCAAGATCACCTATATCGACGGCGACGAGGGTGTGCTGCTCTATCGCGGCTACCCGATCGAGCAGCTTGCCGAGCATGGCGACTTCCTCGAGACCTGCTACCTGCTGCTTTACGGGGAACTCCCCACCATCGCTCAGAAGAACGACTTCGTGAACCGCGTCACGCGCCACACCATGGTGCACGAGCAGATGGCCCGCTTCTTCCAGGGCTTCCGCCGCGACGCGCACCCGATGGCCGTGATGGTCGCCTCTGTCGGCGCGATGTCGGCATTCTATCACGACTCGACCGACATCTCGGACCCGTATCAGCGCATGGTCGCGTCCATCCGCATGATCGCGAAGATGCCGACGCTGGCGGCGATGGCCTACAAGTACTCCATCGGCCAGCCCTTCGTGTATCCGCAGAACAGCCTCGACTACACCTCGAACTTCCTGCGCATGTGCTTCTCGGTGCCGTGCGAGGAATACAAGGTGAACCCGGTGCTGAGCCGCGCGCTGGACCGCATCTTCATTCTGCACGCTGACCACGAGCAGAACGCCTCGACCTCGACCGTTCGTCTCGCCGGTTCCTCGGGCGCGAATCCCTTCGCCTGCATCGCGGCGGGCGTGGCCTGCCTCTGGGGCCCGGCCCATGGCGGCGCGAACGAAGCGGCCCTGCAGATGCTGCAGGAAATCGGCCATGTCGACAACATTCCGAAATACATCGCCAAGGCGAAGGACAAGAACGATCCGTTCCGCCTGATGGGCTTCGGCCACAGAGTTTACAAGAACTACGATCCGCGCGCGAAGATCATGCAGAAGACCTGCCATGAGGTTCTCGCCGAACTCGGAATCAAGGATGACCCGCTGCTCGACGTGGCGGTGGAACTCGAGCGCATCGCGCTGTCGGACAGCTACTTCATCGAGAAGAAGCTCTACCCGAACATCGATTTCTATTCGGGTATCACGCTGAAGGCGATGGGCTTCCCCACCGACATGTTCACGGTGCTCTTCGCGCTTGCGCGGACCGTGGGCTGGATCGCCCAGTGGAAGGAAATGATCGAGGATCCCTCGCAGCGCATCGGCCGCCCGCGTCAGATCTATACGGGCGAACCCCAGCGCGATTACACGCCGGTGGCCCAGCGGCGCTGATCCGGTTTACCCGGTCTTGAAGGACAGAGGGCACTGAAAGGTGCCCTTTTTCATTCCGGCAGTCGTTTCGATGGCACCCAGCAATAGCCATCGGGATCAAGGATGAAGCATTCCCGCAGTCCATGGGGGCGATCCAGCGTTTCCCGGAGGATCATGTCGCCGCGTGATTTAGCTCGCGCTTCGGCATCGTCCGGGTCGCTCTCGAAGAGCCGCAATTCGATCCCCGCTCCGCGCGCGCCGGCCTCCGGCAGCAGCGAAGGCAAGGGATGCTCGGCGTAGACGGCGTCCTCATGGATCTGGATCAGGATGGAGCCGAGGCGAAAGAGCCCGTAGCCATCTCCGAGGCGGATCTGCGTGAAACCGAAGACCTCCGTCAGGAACGCTGCGGTCCGCTTTCCGTCCCGGACCAGCAGGTTGATGCCGAAAGGCGTCAGTGTCCGCCCGATTTCGGGGCCAGATGCCCGAGCCAGCTTGTGGTCGTCCATCACTCCACCGTGACACTTTTCGCCAAATTTCGCGGCTGGTCCACGTCTTTCCCCATCACCACCGCCGTGTGATAGGCGATGAGCTGCGCGGGGATGGCATAGACGAAGGCCGAGAAGTCTGGCGCCATCTCCGGCATGGCGATTTCGGCCAGCGTATCGACCGCCACTTCGCGCCCCACGCCCTCCGGCCCGATCAGCACGATCGCGCCGCCACGCGCGGCGACTTCCTGCACGTTCGAGACGGTCTTCTCGAACCAGGGATCGCGCGGGGCCATGACGATGACCGGCATGGTCTCGTCGATGAGCGCAATGGGCCCATGCTTCAATTCACCCGCCGCATAACCCTCCGCGTGGATGTAACTGATTTCCTTCAATTTCAGCGCCCCTTCCATCGCCAGCGGGAAGGAGGTTCCGCGGCCGAGATAGAGCACATCCGTCGCCTTCGAGAGTTCGCGCGCCAGCGCCTCGATCGGCGCCTCGTGCTTCAGCGCTTCGGCCACAAGACCGGGAATAGCGATGAGTTGCGTCACGAGCTCCTTCTCGCGGCTCCCGCTCAGAACGCCGCGTGCGCGGCCCGCGGCGATGGCGAGGCAGGCGAGCACGGTCAGTTGGCAGGTGAAGGCCTTGGTGGAGGCGACGCCGATTTCCGGCCCCGCGAGCGTGCCCGCGACCACATGGCTCTCGCGCGCGATGGTGCTCGTCGGCACATTCACCACCGAGAGAATATGCTGCTTCTGCTCCTTGCCATAGCGCAGGGCGGCGAGCGTATCCGCCGTCTCGCCCGATTGGGAGATCACGAGCATCACGTCGCCGGGCGTCATCGGCGCCTCGCGGTAGCGGAATTCCGAGGCGATATCGATCTCGACCGGCAGGCGCGCCAGGCGCTCGAACCAGTATTTGCCGATCTGCCCCGCGAGATAGGCCGTGCCGCAGGCGGAAATCGAGAGCCGGCCCACCTTCGCCCAGTCGAAGGGCAGGCTGAACGGCAGGCGGACCTCGCCGGTGCCCATGTCGATGTAATGCGCCAGCGTGCGGCCGATCACTTCCGGCTGCTCGTGGATTTCCTTCGCCATGAAGTGGCGATGGTTGCCCTTATCCACCAGGAAAGCACCGGCCTGCGTTTTCTGCGCCTTGCGCTTCACCGGCTGGTTCTTCTCGTTGAAATAGCGGGCGGAGGCGCGGTTCAGCACCACCCAGTCGCCATCTTCCAGGTAGGTGATGGTATCCGTGAAGGGCGCGAGTGCCAGCGCATCCGAGCCGAGATACATCTCGCCATCGCCATGGCCTACGGCCAGAGGCGCGCCGCGTCGCGCGCCGATGAGCAGGTTGTCCTCGCCCCTGAACACGAAACCGAGCGCGAAGGCGCCATGCAGGCGCGGCAGGGCGGCGGCGACCGCCTCCTCCGCACTCATCTGCTTGTCCATCAGCGCGGTAACGAGATGCGCCACCACTTCCGTGTCGGTCTCGGAGGCGAAAATGCGGCCCTCGGCCTGCAATTCCTCGCGCAATTCGCGGAAATTCTCGATGATGCCGTTATGAACGACCGCAAGCCGCTCGGTGGCATGGGGGTGCGCGTTGTTCTCGGTCGGCTTGCCATGCGTGGCCCAGCGCGTATGCCCGATGCCGGCGCGGCCGGAAAGCGGCGCCTCGCGGAATTTCGCCTCGAGGTTCTTCAGCTTGCCCTCCGCGCGGACGCGGGTGATCTCCCCGCCTTCGAGCACCGCGACACCGGCGGAGTCATAGCCGCGATATTCCAGCCGCTTCAGGCCCTCGACGAGGTCGAACGCGATCACTTCCTTGCCGAGAATGCCGACGATGCCGCACATGAGCCCTCCGATTCCCTTGGTATTCCGGCGCGAGAGACGAGTGCCAGAACCTTCGCATGCGCACAAATCACGTTGCGAAACGATTTGTGACGCCAGGAAGAGGCCGGTTTTTCAGCGGGATGGTTTTTGCCTTACCTGATTCTCCGGGCGCGCACGGAACTGGTCGGCCCAGCCTTCCTTCGTCACCTGCTGCCCGCGGGCCACCGCCAGCGCATTGGGCGGCACGTCCTTCGTGACAACGGAACCCGAGCCGACGAAAGCGCCCGCCCCGATGGTGACCGGGGCGACAAGCGAGGAATTCGAGCCGATGAACGCGCCCGCCCCGATCTTCGTGCGGAACTTGTGGAAGCCATCGTAATTGCAGGTGATCGTGCCCGCGCCGATATTCGCCGCCGCGCCGATGGTGGCATCCCCGAGATAGGTCAGGTGGCTCACCTTCGCGCCCGCGCCGAGATCGGCGTTCTTCACCTCGACGAAATTCCCCACCTTCGCACCCTTGCCCAGCGAGGCACCGGTGCGGAGCCGCGCGAAGGGGCCAACCGTGGCGCCTGCAGCCACCGTCGCGCCTTCGAGATGCGAGAAGGAATGGATCACCGCATTCTCGGCGATGCTGACGCCAGGGCCGAAGACGCAATTCGGTTCGATCAGCACATCGCGGCCAATCACCGTATCGGTGGCGAAGAACACGGTTTCGGGCGCGATCAGCGTCACGCCGTTGCGCATGTGCCGCTCCCGCAGGCGGTTCTGCAGCACGGCCTCGCAGGCGGCGAGCTGCACGCGATCATTCACGCCAAGCGCCTCTTCCTCCGCCACCTCGATGACCCGCGCCGAAAACCCGCGCGCGCGGGCGAGGCCAACGCAATCCGTGAGGTAGAATTCGTTCTGCGCATTCCTGTTCTGCACGGATTTGAGGAGATCCAGCGCGAGTTCGCCGCGCAGGGCCATCAGCCCGCCATTGCAGAGCGTGATGGCCCGCTCCTTCTCGCTCGCATCCCTGTGCTCGCGAATGTCGACGAGATCGGTGCCATCGAGGATGAGCCGGCCATAGCCCTTGGGGTCCTTCGCCTGAAAGCCCGTCACCGCTATGGCCGTCTTGCCCTGCTGCACGGCTTCCGCCAGCGCGCGGATCGTCTCGGGCCGCACGAGCGGGGTATCGCCGAACAGAACCACAATCGCCTTGTGGCCCGAAGCGATCGCGCGCTCCGCCTGCAGCACCGCATGGGCCGTGCCGCGCCGCTCGCGCTGCTCCACCACCTCGGCTTCGGGCATGAGGCGGGTGACTTCCTTCGCGACATCCGGCCGGTCCGGCCCGATCACCACCACCGCGCGGCCGATGCCCGCGGCTTCGGCGCTCTTCAGCGCGTGGCCCACTAGGCTGAGCCCTGCCACCTCATGCAGCACCTTGGGGCGGGCGGACTTCATCCGCGTCCCCTCGCCGGCCGCGAGAATGACGGCGAGGCAGGAAGCGGCTTCGTTCGGGGTGGACATGGCGGATTTCTCCCGAGGGCGGACAGGCAGAGGCGCGGTGCAATCGTGGATGCGCCTACACGAAGTGTTTCGACTTGTCTCCTGCGCATCGCGCGGGCTAGCCCGCCCTTTTCACATGGGCGCCCCCGGCCAGCGCGCGATGAAGCTTAACCCGGAGGCCCGTGGCCCGGTCCGCCATGCCTTTTTCTTTTCCCGTCCGGCCTTTCCCGGCTGACGCCTCTTTTCACGGCAAGCCGGTTGACCCGTCCTCTCGAACCGCCTATCTCGCCCCCACCAGTTGGTGAGAGCTCGTAGCTCAGTCGGTAGAGCACGTGACTTTTAATCGGGGTGGCGCTTTGGGTTTTCCAATGCGCGCATAGAGGGTTAGGATTTCTGCCGGCTTTTAAGGACGGCAGGAAAGACGGTGAGAGCTCGTAGCTCAGTCGGTAGAGCACGTGACTTTTAATCATGGGGTCAAGGGTTCGAATCCCTTCGAGCTCACCACTTCCTCCCCTGAAATCAATGCCTTAGCCATCCACGATCCGGCTTGCCTTACCGTCTTTCCACCGGCTTAGTTCTACGGCGGGGCGCTTCACCTCGCTTCAATGCTGTGCATTATGACAAGCGAGGAGCACGATGATTCGAGAGAGCAATGTCATCCAACTATTCGGGCAGACGATAGAGCTCCCGCTTGCGGACAATACTTCCGAGGCGCTGGTCATCTATCGAGCCGCGAACGAGCGCTTTCGGCAGATTGCGTGGCCATCCCCCTATGGCACGACCGAGCACCGGCTTTGGCGCGGTGATGCACGCGACATGTCTGCGATCCCAGATGAGAGCGTGCACCTCGTCGTCACCTCGCCCCCCTACTGGACGCTGAAGGAGTATCTCCCCGGCGAGGGGCAACTCGGCGCTGTGCAGGACTACGAGGCTTTCCTCGACGAGCTCGACAAGGTTTGGGCAGAGTGCGAGCGCGTTCTTGTGCCCGGTGGCCGCATCTGCTGCGTCGTTGGAGACGTGTGCCTCCCACGCAAGCTTTTGGGCCGTCACCTTGTCATGCCGCTGCACGCGGATATTCAGGTGCGCGCCCGCGCTTTGGGCCTCGACGTCTTGACGCCCATCCTCTGGCACAAGATCGCCAATGGCGTGACCGAGGCGGAAGGCAACGGCGCGGGCTTCTATGGCAAGCCCTACCAGCCGGGCGCGGTCGTGAAGAACGACATCGAATACGTGCTGTTCATGCGCAAGGGCGGCGAGTATCGGAAAGTCGGGCCGCTCAAGAAGGCCCTCTCCATGCTGACCAAGCAGGAGATGCAATCGTGGTGGCGATCCATCTGGACCGATATCCGAGGTGCCTCCACCCGCTCCGGGCATCCCGCCCCATACCCACCTGCACTGGCCGAGCGGCTCATTCGCATGTTCTCTTTCGCGGGAGACACCGTCCTCGATCCGTTCGGGGGAACAGGCAGCACCGCCGTTGGAGCAATCGCGGCAGGTCGCCACTCCATCTCCCTCGACATTGAACAGACCTACGTTGACATGGCCGAGCGCAACATTCGCGCCGCTGCCGAAAAGAAGCGGTTGGTCGGTGCGACGCAGGCTGACGTGGTGGTCGTCAAGTCGCGTCCCCGGAAACGCCGCAAGGAGAGCGCTTGACCTACCGGCTCCTCGACAAATTCCAATCGCTCTTTGTCGATGGACCATACAAGCATCGCGTCTCGACCAATGGCGACGCGGTTGCCGTCTGCTTCTACGAAGACCTCTACACGTTGGCCCGCTCAAAGGCTCTCGTCTCGCGCGTCGGCTCCGGCCTCTCGGTGTTGAATGCCCAGAACAAGCGGCAAGGCATCGTCGCGCGGCGGGGTGATGGCAGCTTCGGTGAGATCGTCCCAAATGTGAAAGCCCTGCCAGAGAAGGGCTTTCAGGTGTTGCGCGGCCCCATCGCAACAATCGAAGTCGGCATCGAGGTCAAGATACTTGCCAAGGCGATGATAAAGCAGATCGACCGGGTTATCAGCGACCTCACTGGGCAGGTGACGCACTTCAAATCCCGTGGTGGCAAGCCAATCACAATCGGGATCGTTGGGATCAACTATGCGCCGCAATACCTGTCCTTCGAGGGCGAGCGCGAGTTTCCGACGGACGGCAAGAAATACAAGCATCCGGCCCAAGAAGCGGCTGATGCTGAGCGGCGGCTGTTGCAGCGGGCCGCGCCCGCCTTCGATGAGTTTGTCGTCCTGCGCTTCATGGCGAGCAATCAGGCCAACCCGGCCTACGACTTCGCTTGGCTGAACCCGGCGCAGACGGCCAATGACTACGGAGCGGTGCTCGCGCGGGTGAGCCAAGCATACGAGGCGCAGCACCGCTGACCGTCTTTGCTGCCGTCTTTTCGCATGCCCAAGGGGCGGAAGCCCCACAATTCCCGATGAAATCCGGCTCCCCCGCCAAGACGATCACTCTTGGTGTTGCAAATTCGCCACGCGCACGAGATTCACGCGCCTGTGCTGATGTTGGTGATGTGAACGCCCCTGGCACCTGTGCTTGTCTCTGGGTGTCTGACGAGGATGCTTTGGCTCGCAAGAGCCTGTTGGGCTGCTTCAATAGAAAGCAGATGGTTGGCGAGCATTGCCAGCTACACCCGCCAAGCAGGTGATGAGGCCTGCAACAGACGGCAATCGACACTCAACCCGGTGTCGGCCGTCTGCTGCCCGCACAACCTCGGACAGTCCACGGTCGGCACCTTCAACCGAAGGAACCATGACCATGAAGACGAACGGCAAGACGTTCACGACGGCCGAGATCAACGCTCGCGTCGCGACATTGGAAGCACTCAGTGACGCCAACACCGCAGCTATCAGCGCCGGGCTGGCCAAGCCGGACAGCGGCGCGCTCTGGAACGAGAGTGGGGCACTCTGGTACGAACGCGATAGGCTCGGACTGGCAGAACTCGCCGAGCGGCTGAAGGCCATTGAGGCGTTCTGCTACTGGGCTGACGGAATGGGCGACCCTGAGTGGCGGATGGCCTTCAAGGTCGCGCAGTCAGCCTGCCACGCACTCCTGCACGGCCATGGGAGCGAGGCAGACGATAGTTTCCAGCAGGTAGCCCGAGAAGCCGGAGACCTGTTCGAGACTTCGGACCAGGAAGGCGACATCGACTTCAGCGACGTCCCTGACGGCTCCAGTGACACAGGGCCGAGGCCGACGCTTCACTGAGCCTGACACGTCCTCCCCGCCGTCCTTGCCCAGAGGGGCGGCGGCTAACCCTCCGGCGTGGCGCGAGAAATCGCGCCCGCCTCACCGACCGACGATCAGAAGGTCAGACCAGCGCCGCGCCGATGGTGTCCAGAACCACCCAGCGCCGCCCGTTCCATTCCAACAAGGCAGACTGCCCCGCCGCGTTGAAGGTCAGCGACGTGACCGGCGCGCCGGAAGGCTTGAGCAGGCTTGCGGCGTCGAGCGTGAACGTGTCGCTGCCGCCCGTCCGTGTGACGAGCCGGATCAGCTTGCGCTGGCCTGCGAACTGTCCCGCCGTTCCGACCTGCACCGCGCGGGCGATGCCCGTGCCGTCGGTCGTGATGTCGTGCTGCGTCTGCGCCGCACCCAAGGCGAGCGGCGTGGCGCTCGTCGTTCCGGTCTGGACAACGCGCGGAGAGGTGCGCCCCGCGCCGAACTGCCGCCCCTGCGTGACGGTGCGGACCATCTGCCGCTCGAAGCTGTAGCGCGACAATCTGGGAGAGACGCGGGCGACAATCAGGATGAGACAGGTGTGTCGCGGCGATTTGGATTTTGCCGCGTTGGCTTGTGTGGAGCAAGTTCTTTCTCATACTAGCGGCCATTGGCTCTGACTCGACGGGGATTCCCAATCTGATCTCGGCGTGATTCAACGTGGCGGGGGGATGCCGCCATGCCGAAAGTCGTCGCGATCAATTTGAGCCACACGGCAGAGGAGCTTCGCCGCCTTGC
>NZ_JBJTDY010000169.1:0-4117 GCF_046092605.1 Rhabdaerophilum sp.
TCGAGTGGCGCGGCTCAGCCTTTGATCCCGCCAAGATCAAAATCGCGGATCTGCACCTCGCCCTCGACGATCTCGCCAGAACATGGTCCAAGGCCCGGAAACCGAAGACAAAGTGACCGCGGCCTTCGCCGGATGCTTACATACCAGCACCAGATTCCGGATGCTGAGTTGCGCGCGATGGTTCTCGACATGCAGCCGGACCCTGCACGCACCGGCAATCTCGAAGCCTATTTCATCCGTCCCCAGCCGGCGGGGATCGGTTTGCGCGTGCAGAAGAGCTGATTCAGGCGGGTTTCCGGAACAGGAAACATCCGCGCTTCCACAAGACCTTCCCGATGACCAAGCGTGTTTTCGATGTGTTCCGTGGCTTCAGGGTGCGTCGCGTGCACCATGCGAGCCTTTCGCGTGCGCCGGTGATCGAGACGCTCAACCGCTTCGGCCTCGCCTGGTTCGAGGCGAAGACGAGCTATCTCTTTACGCGCTGATCGCGCCACGCGAAGGCGAGATGCTCCGGTGGAGGTACGGCCACCGCCGTCTCGGCCTTGAGCGCCCGCAGGATCGCGCGCCTCAGGGCGCCGAACCCAAGAAGATGGATCATCCGTGCGCGCAGGATCGCCCTAGCATCCTGCAGGATACCTGTGTCCCGCAACGCGGTCTCGATGCCGCCGAGGTAACTGCGGTAATGGCTCCAGGTGAAGCCAAAATCTGTCGGATATCGTTTCGCCAGCGGTCTTGTCCGGTAAGAACCCGTTCTCTTCCTTAACAGCACGCGGTCTGTCGCCGCGATACGGAACCGCGAGAGGAAAGCCGCAAGCACGACCAGATCCTGCCCCAAGCAATCGGGAAACGTTCCCCCCAGGACGTCAAGCGCCTCCAGGAGATGGGCGCGACGAAACAGACCATAGATCATGTTGGCCTTGCCCCCGAGTTCCGGCTCGGCGATAAACTGCAGGGTCGTTTCCCGGGTCGAGGCGCCGGTCGTGAACCGGGAAAATCCGAGCTGCCAGTCGATCGTCGCGCCGGCCAGATTGATCACCTCGACCGACGAGGCCGCAAGCGATAGGCTGGGATCGCCCTCAAGCATCGCTAGGAAAACCGCGAGCGCGTCGGGATGACGCAGGTCATCATCCGCCGCCCACATGAAGTATTCCGTGCGCGCCGCATGAAGCACGGACATGAAGTTGCCGACAATGCCGATCTGCTCGGGATGGCGCAGGTAATCAATGGCGAGGCCACGGGCGGAGAACTCGGCCACCAGCTCCCCAATCATCAAGGAATCCGAGGGATTCTCGTGCAGGATGATGCGGAAATCCCGGCAGGTCTGCGCCGCGAGATGCTCCAGCGCATTGCGCAGTTCGGCGGGGCGGCCATAGCAGGGCATGCCGATGGAAATCCGGCTCATCGCCCGCCCCCCATCTGCAGGCGGAAGAGGCCGGCATAAGCCCCCTCTTTCGCGAGCAAGGTCGCGTGGTCGCCGGCCTCGATGACCTCGCCCTGCTCCAGCACGATGATGCGATCGGCCCCGACGACGCTCGCCAGCCGATGCGCGACGAGGATTGTCGTGCGACCGCTCGCGAGATCGAACAGGGTCGAGCGAAGCGCTTCCTCGCTCTGCGCGTCGAGCGCGGCGGTGGGCTCGTCCAAAAGCAGGATCGGCGCGTTGCGCAGGAAGGCGCGGGCAATGGCGATGCGCTGCTTCTGCCCGCCGGAGAGACGCCCCGCCAATTCCCCGACAGGTGTCTCATAGCCCTGCGGCAAGGCGCGGATGAAGGAATCGGCCTGCGCTGCTTCCGCCGCGGCGATGATCTGTGCTTCCGATGCCTCGGGCAAGCCCATGGCGATATTCTCCCGCACAGAGCCATCGAACAGGAAGCTGTCCTGCCCGACATAGGCGATCGCGTCGCGCAGGGATGCGGGATCGAGCGTCACCGTCTCCTGCCCATCGACAAGGATGCGTCCCGTCACCGGGTCCCAGAAGCGCAGGATGAGGCTGAGAGCGGTGGATTTGCCCGAACCCGAGCCGCCGACGAGCGCGGCGGTCTTGCCCGCCTCGAAAACCATCGAGACATGCCTGAGGACGGGCGATCCCTCGGCATAGTGGAAGGAGACATCCTGGAAGCGGATTTCTCCCGCGCCGGGCTTGTAGGGCGCGAGCATCCCTTTCGGTGCCTCCGGCTTCTCGTCGATCATCTCGAAGAAGAGGCGCAGCCCCACGCGATGCTGTTCGAGCAGCAGACGCGCGCTGGCGAGGCGTCGCGCGGGGTCATAGGCGAGCAGCAGGGCCGTGATGAACGAGAAGAACGCGCCGGGCGTCGCACCATGGGCGATGACGCGCCAGCCGCCATAGAGGATCACGAGCGCCACGGCGATCCCGGCGAGCGTCTCGACGATGGGCTGCGTGCGCGCCATCAGCACTGCGGCGCGATCCGCGTTCCCCCGCTGCTCCTCGATCACGCCCGTGAGGCGCACGCCGAGCCGCTCCTCCACCCCGAAGGCCTTCACCACACGAAAGCCCTGGATGATCTGGCGGAGCTGGTCGGCGAGGGTCACGCCGATGATCACCTGCCGCTTCTGCACCTTGTTGATGCGGATGCCGAGGCCGGCGATGAGCACTGCCGCGATGGGCAGGGCGAGCAGAACCGCGCCGGAAACCAGCGGGTCCTGCACGATCATCACGAAAACCAGCCCGACAAGCGTGAGAATGTCGCGGCCGACCACCGTCACCAGCAATTGCAGGATCTGCCGCGCGGCATCGGCGGAAAAGACCTGCTTCTGAATGACCTCCGAGGAGGTTCGGCTCTGGATTCCCCTCACCTCCTGCGCAAGCAGCGAGGCGACGAGCCGCTTCTGGCCATCCGCGACAATCGCATTGCCGATCCGCGCGAGAATGACGCCCTGCCCGTAGGAGGCGGCACCGCGCGCGACGTAAATCACCAGCACCGCGCCGGCGACGAAGAACAGGGCCTGCTGGCTCTTGGCGATGAAGACCTCGTTGATGACATCCTTCATCAGCCAGGCGGTCGCGGCGGTGGTCGCGGAGACCACGCCGAGCATCAGAAACGCGAGCGCATAGAGGCCCACGAAACGGCTGCCCGTTTCGGTGATGAGCCGCCGGAGATCGTCTCGGCGCCGGCGTTTCTCCTCAGCGTCCATGGACGGGTTTTATTTCTCCGGAAGGTTCAGCCGCAGGTGCAGTTCGCGCAGCTGCTTGGCGGAAGGTGCCGCGGGCGCGCCCATCAGGAGATCGAGCGCCGACTGGTTCATCGGGAAGAGCGCGACTTCACGCAGGTTTTGCGCGTCGCACAACAGCATGATGATGCGATCCACGCCCGCGGCCATGCCGCCATGCGGCGGCGCGCCATACTGGAAGGCGCGATACATGCCGCCGAAGCGCTCGACCACCGTCTCCTCGCCGTACCCAGCGAGTTCGAAAGCCTTCACCATCGCCTCGGGCCTGTGGTTGCGGATACCGCCTGAGGCGAGTTCGAAGCCGTTGCAGGCGATGTCATACTGGAAGGCCTTGATGGAGAGCGGGTCCTGCGTCGTCAGCGCCTCCAGCCCGCCCTGCGGCATGGAGAACGGGTTGTGGGAGAAGTCGATTTTCTTTTCTTCCTCGTTCCACTCATAGAACGGGAAATCGGTGATCCACGCGAATTCAAAGCGGGCCTTGTCCGTCAGGCCAAGATCCTCGCCCACCTTGTTGCGGGCGTTGCCGGCGAATTTCACGAACTTCTCGGGGTCGCCCGCCACGAAGAAAACTGCGTCGCCGGCACCAAGCCCGAGCTGCTCGCGTAGATTTTTGGTAGCAATCTGCCCAAGAGCATTAGCAACTGGCCCGCGAGCCAAAATAACTTTTGCTGTAGCCACTTGGGATGCTGTTTCGGGTGCACCCTCTTTGTCTAGCTTTTCAACCAGGCCGGCTATTTCCGAGGAGACATCCGTGATGTACTCCTCGACGAAGAAAATATAGCCGAGGCCCGGCTGGCCTTCACCCTGCGCCCAGGAATTCATGCGATCGCAGAAAGCGCGGGAGCCGCCGGTCTTTGACGGAATGGCCCAGACGCGGTTCTTGGGGTCTTCGAGCATGCGCGCGAAAATCTTGAAGCCCGAGCCCCGG